>JASFNS010000001.1:0-30329 GCA_050116915.1 Thiogranum sp.
GGAGAGCTCGCCGCAGGCCTGGAACAGCGATTCGACGCAGCTGCAGCCGGACTTCCAGCGCTACGGGAAACTCGGGTTTCCAGCCGGCGAGCAGCGCGGGCGCCAGCTGCTGGGCGTGGAGGTCACCGGGCAGTTCGACTCCTACTTCAAGGGTCAACCATCGCCGCTGATGCAGGTTGGCGACACGGACAAGGCGCAAACGGATAAGGCCGGTGCCAAGGCGGCCGAGCCGGCGGGCAAATCCGCTCCGGCCAAGGCCGATCCCGTTATCAGCCGGGTGATCGACAAGTCACCGGAATCGGCACGCATCATTCTGCTGGCTTCCAACAGTTTTCTCGGCGACACCGCGATCGACCTTGCCAGCGTCGTGTCCCGCAGCCACTACACCAACTCGGTGCAGCTGGTGGAGAACGCGATCGACTGGTCGCTGGAAGACCGCGGGCTTCTGGCGCTGCGCGGACGGGCACACTTCAACCGTACGCTCAGGCCCCTGAGTCAACAGGCACAGGTGTTCTGGGAATACCTTAACTACGGCCTGGCCGTACTCGGACTGGTATTCGTCTGGTTGTTGCACCGGCGTCGGGATGTACGGCGAAGGGCACATTACCAGACCATTCTGCATGGGGGTGCCGGCGCATGACTCCGAGCAAACAAAGCCTGAAATGGTTGTCGCTGTTACTGTTCGCCCAGGTGGGACTGGCTGTGGGGCTGAACCTGGAGGCAGACCGCTACAACAGCGGTTCCGGTTCGGACACCCCCTTGCTCGCGCTGGACACCGGGCGGGTTGACCGCCTGCTCATCGAAGACGGTGAGGGACACAAGGCACAGTTGCTCAGGCAGGGCGATCACTGGGTATTGCCGCAAGCGGAAAACTTTCCCGTCACCCCCGGGCGGGTGGATGCCTTGCTCGCAAGCCTGGCGGCGCTCAAGGCTGGCTGGCCGGTGGCTTCGACCTCGGGGGCGGCCGACCGATTCAAAGTGGCCGACGACAGCTTCGAGCGGCGCCTGACGCTGCGCCACGGGGACAAGGTGCTGGCCCGCCTGTATGTCGGAACCTCTCCGACGTACCGCAAGGAAAACGTGCGGGTCGACGGCAACGACGATGTCTATAGCGTTGTGCTCGAACGCGTCAACATGCCGGCGGAAGTCGACGCCTGGGAGGACAAGACCCTGCTGACGCTGAACCCCGATGATATACAACGCGTCGAGCTGCCGGATGTCACCCTGGTGCGCAACGGCGACACGCTGCAGGTCGAGAAACTGGGGGCAGGGGAACAGACGGCGACCGACGAGAGCAAGGCGCTGCTGCAACGGATCGCAAACCTCACTTATACCGCCAGTGCCGGTAAGCCGCAGCAGACCGGCGATGACAAGGCCAGCCCAGTGTTCGAGCTCTCTCTGGCGCTCAAGTCGGGTAACAAGCGCGACTATCGTTTCACCCAGCCGGCCGGCGCCAAGGACTATCTGCTCGAGGTGTCGGGTCAGCCCTGGCGGTTCCGCGTCAGCAGCTACACGCTGGGCAGTATCAAGTCAGATAGCCGGAGCAAGCTGGTTACCGCACCGGTGACAAAACCGGCGGACGCCGCAAAACAGGGTGAGGCGGATCGGAAAGCGTCGTCCTGAGCGCGGACCAGCCGCGCGCAGGCCCGCCGGCTAGCAGTAGGCCGGCTCGTGCACGAAGGCGCTACGGCGCAGGTTGCGTACGATGGTGAGGAAGGGATCCGTGGTATCCACGCTGACACACAGCGCCGGCTGTTGCGCGCTCTGGTGATCCTTCCATTGATCCGACAGTTTAGACACCTGGGTACGCACCAGCGCGAGGTCGTAGTTTCTCAGGGCCATGGCGATTTTCGCCTCCTGCGCCGAGCGGGCGCGGAACAGGCGGGTTTGTCTGCCGATGGTGTTCTGGACCAGTTCGGCGAGCCGGTCGTCATCTTCGACATGCAGGATGTTCGGTGCGCGGCCCGCCGAGCGCTGGCCGGCCTGCTTGAGCGCGAAGATCAGGCGGGCGTGGTCGGCAGTGTGTTCCAGCCAGGCGGGACCGTTCGCCACTCGCGGCCGGTTCTCGGTGGTGGATATGACCAGAATGGAAACCCACGGGTGCTCTTCGCGCAGTTCCATCGCAAAGGAGATACCGTCCCGGTCGGCCAGCAACAAGTCCACTGCCACGCCGTCATAGTGCTGGTTCCACAGCAGCTGGCGTGCGTCCTCGGTCCGCGTGGCGCAGTCCACGTCGGCCCCGGCGGCGACAAGGCGCTCTTTCAGCGGTTCAAGTTTCTGTTTATCTGTTGAACACAGTAACAGACGGGCATTGCTGGAGTAGGTCGCTGGCATCTAAACGGCTTGGGTTTTCAGTCTCTGCACTGGATTCAGGTAGCGGCGGCGGGGGGATTTTATTGAATGGCTGCGAGGCTGCCTTCGGCTGTACGCGGTGTCATTTTTAACCCGTTGTGTTTTGGTGGTTTTCGGGCTCCGCCATGCAATTTTCCCGCGACTTGCGTACCATGAACCGGCTTACAGAAAGGCGGCCAGGCCGCATCGGGTTTTTGGAGGAGACATGCGTCCATCCCAGTTGTTAACAGTCCTGGAAACGGAATTCCAGAGCGTGCAGCACGGCCAGCACACCCCGGTCATGCTGTGGGGCCCGCCAGGGGTCGGCAAGTCCGAGATCGTCGCCCAGGTGGCGGCCAGGCACGCGGTGCCGGTGATCGATATTCGCCTGTCGCAGATGGAACCGACCGACCTGCGCGGTATCCCGTTCCGGGTGGGCGAGAAGGTCGAATGGGCAGTGCCGGCCATGCTGCCGGATGCCGGGCGGCATGGGCCCAACGGGGTGCTGTTTCTCGACGAAATCACCTCGGTGCCGCCGAGCGTTTCGGCCGCGGCCTACCAGTTGATACTGGACCGGCGGCTGGGCGCCTATGAGGTGCCGGACGGCTGGGCGATCTTTGCTGCGGGTAACCGTCAGGGAGACCGCGGCGTTACCTACAGCATGCCGGCGCCGCTCGCCAACCGTTTTTCACACTACGAGCTGGATGTGAACCTCGACGACTGGGTGGCCTGGGCGTACGCCAACGGTATGGACGAACGCCTGATTGCGTTTCTGCGCTTCCGTCCGGAACTGTTGTTCGAGTTCGATCCGGCGCACAATCCGGTGGCATTCCCGTCGCCGCGGTCCTGGGAGTTCGCGCACCGGGCGCTGCAGAAATTCGACAACAACTCGGACGTGCTGGTCGAGGCGCTGCAGGCCTGTGTCGGGCCGGCCGCGGGCATCGAGCTGCACGCCTTCGTCGACAACCTGGACAAGCTGCCCGATATCGACGCTATCACCCGCGGCGAGTCGGTGCCGGTGCCGAAAGAAACCGACCTGCAATACGCAGTGGCTTCGGCGCTCGTGGGCCGCGCCATTCGTGCCCAGCACAACGGGGATGCTAACACGGTCTACGGTCATATCATCGACTACGCAGGGGCCTTTCCCCAGCGCGAGATGGGTGTGATGCTGATATCCGATATGCACCGTGCCATTGGCCAGGACCTGTTTCAGGTACCGCAGTTTTCCCGCTGGGCCAAAGCGGTTGCCGACGTGATGTTGTTCGATATGTAGCGACTCGGACCGGCGCGCTGCCGGGAGCCGGAGCATGACTGACGAAATCGAAACCAAACTCAGTGCCGCGCGCACCCGGCTGATTCTCGATCGGCCGTTTCTGGGCGCGCTGGTTCTGCGCCTGCCGATGACCGCCACCAGGCCGGAGCGCTGCAAAACCATCGGCACGGACGTGCGGGCGCTCTACTACAACCCCGAGTACATCAGCAACCTGTCGCTGGAGCAGACCCAGTTCGTGCTGGCCCACGAAGCGCTGCACTGCGCGTTGTCGCACTTCGCCCGCCGTCAGCACCGCGTCAAGCACCGCTGGGACATCGCCTGTGACCTGGCGATCAATCCCCTGCTCATCAAGGACGGCCTCAAGCCGCCGCCCGGCGTGCTGTTGAAAAGCGGTTTCGAAGGCATGATGGCCGAGGAGATCTATCCCTATATCGAAGATGATATGCAGGATGAGACCCACGACGAGCATTTCTACGACCAGGAAAACCGCTCGAGCGGATCGTCGTCCGGCAGCCAGCCGCTCGACCAGGATCAGGAGCAGGGCGGTGGTGCGGGAGCCGCCGGCAGCGAGGGCGAGTCGCAGTCCAGCGGTGAGGGCCCGCGCCCGCTGTCCGAGACCGAGCAGGAGCAGCTGGCGGTCCAGTGGCGCCAGCGGCTTGCGGGTGCTGCGCAACAGGCCATGCAGGCCGGCAAACTGGGCGCCGCCATGGCGCGCCTGGTCGAGCACCTGCTGCAGCCACAGTTGCCCTGGCGAATGCTGCTGGCGCGCTACATGACGGCGGTGGCGCGTGACGACTACAGCTACCAGCGGCCCTCGCGGCGCGAAGGTGATGCGATCCTGCCGACGCTCAAGAGCACCCAGGTCGACGTGGTTGTGGTGCTGGATACCAGCGGCTCGATCAACGACACCGAAATGCGCGAATTCGTTTCAGAAATCGATGCTATCAAGGGCCAGATGCGCGCCCGCCTGACCTTGCACGCCTGCGATGCGAAGCTGTGCGAGCACGGCCCCTGGGTATTCGAGCCCTGGGAGGAGTTCAGCATGCCGGGCAATGTCTACGGCCGCGGCGGCACGCGTTTCACGCCGCCGTTCGAATGGCTGCAACGCGAGGGTCGGCAGCCGGATCTGCTGGTGTATTTCACCGACGCCGAAGGCGAGTTTCCCAAGACTGAGCCTGACTATCCCGTGCTCTGGCTGGTCAAGGGGCGGGCAAAAGTGCCCTGGGGGCAACGCGTTCAACTCAATTGATCGGCCGGTCGGTGGCCCGGGTGCGGACTCAAGAAAACCGGGCCGGCGGCCGCTAGCCGGGTACCGGGCGGGATTTTACGCCGGGCGCTGAACGGATTCCCTTTTTCTGTACGGATGCGAGCTGAATACAGGCCCGATGGGCACAGTTGCCGCAGGTATCCGATCCATGACGAGTTCCGTCGACTCAGAAGCTGAACGCGTCGTCGCAAGACGCATCGAGCGGGTGTATGAGTTGCCGCCGATGCCCGAGCTGGGACGCCGGATACTGGAGCTGCAATCGGATCCGACGGCCGACGCGCGGCGGCTCGCCGCAATCGTGCAACTGGACCCCAGTCTGGCGGCACAGGTCATTCGTTACGCCAGCTCCTCCTACTTCGGTTACACCGGTCGGGTGGCCAACATCCACGACGCCATTGCCAGGGTGCTGGGATACGACACGGTCATGTACCTTGCGCTGGGACTTGCCGCGGGCCGGTCCTTCCGTATTCCCGACAAAGGTCCGCTGGGGTTGTCGCGGTTCTGGGAACACGCGGTGTGCAGCGCGCTGCTGGCACAGAAACTGGGCGCGAGCATGCCCGAGGGCATGCGCCCGCCGCCGGGCTTGTGTTACCTCAGCGGCCTCCTGCACGATTTCGGTATCCTCTTACTCGGTTACCTGTTTCCGCCGGAATTCCAGTTGCTCAACAAGCTCGCGCAGGCTCACCCCGGTCGCTCGGTTGCCGATATCGAACAGTGCCTGCTGGGTATGGGACAAGCCCGTGAGGTGCTCGCGCTGGGCCACGCACGCATCGGCGCCTGGCTGATGGAAGCCTGGCGCATGCCCCAGGCCGTGCGCGTCACCCTGCTGGAACACCACAATCCGGCCTATACCGGTGACCACGACCTGCTGGTGCATCTGGTTCAGTTGAGCGACTTCCTGCTACGGCACGATACCCGACCGCCTCAGGCGGGGGATTTTCCGGTCCACAGCGTGCGCACCCTGCAATTGCTGCCCGAACAGGTGCTGGAGGTCTTCTCCGGGGTAATGGCTACTCGCCGGGACCTGGTCTCCCTGTCACACCAGCTCGCGGCTGCTTCATAAAAGGTCCGCATCCCCTCATATATTCTTCTGGTTGTCACCACCCGGCATTGCTTCGGATAATGGGCGCCTTACATTCGTGAAATCCGGGGCGCCGCACGGGCGAGCGGTTCCCCCGCTTCAAGGAGACATCAGCATGCGCATCATTCTTCTGGGCGGACCGGGCGCCGGCAAGGGCACCCAGGCCAACTACATCAAGGAAAAATTCCGTATTCCGCAGATCTCGACCGGGGATATGCTGCGTGCCGCGGTCAAGGAAGGTACGCCGCTGGGTATCGAGGCGAAGAAAGTCATGGACGCCGGCGGCCTGGTCTCCGACGACATTATCCTTGGCCTGGTCAAGGAGCGGATTGCGCAGGATGATTGCGCCAACGGTTTCCTGTTCGACGGGTTCCCGCGCACGCTCGCGCAGGCCGAAGCGCTTAAGACCCAGGGTATTCCCATAGATGCCGTGGTGGAAATCGACGTTGACGACGAGGAAATTATCAAGCGTATGAGTGGCCGCCGGGTACACCCCGCTTCGGGGCGGACTTATCACCTGGAGTTCAATCCGCCGCGCGAGCCGGGCAAGGACGACAAGACCGGGGAGCCGCTGGTGCAACGCGACGACGACAAGGAAGACACGGTACGCCAGCGTTTGAAGGTCTACCACGACCAGACCGAGCCGCTGATCGGCTACTATTCTGCCTGGGCGGAACAGGGTGGCAAGGACGCGCCGCGCTACATCCGCATTCCCGGGGTTGGAAAAGTCGAAGCGATTCGGGACGCGGTTTTCGCCGCGCTCGGCTAGCACGGCGCTCCCCGGTTTTGCGACTCGCAACCTGTGGCGTGAAGCCGGCGAATCGGGCACGGATAGGATGTCGAAAATGGCGATCTGAAGTTTAGGAAATCGGGAAACGGTTTGTAAGAAATTGGCTTGTCCCGGGCGATCCCCGGGGTCGGTCCGGTGGGCCGGCCGCCCGCGTCTGATGCTAGCTGGCTGAAAATACTGTCAAAAAAATGCCGCATAGCTGCTGATAGCATTCTCGAAGAGGGTCTCGATTTGTCCATGTTTTTCAAACGCTTTGCCAAACGAATCAGCGAGCCGCAGTTTGACGGTTTGTCCTTTCGCCATAACCGGAGTAACGTTTCAGCCAAAGTCTGGTGTAACCGGGACGTGGCCGGGCTCCGAGTTGCAGCTCGAAGCTGATCGATAATCACAATAAGGCGAAGATTGCCAAATGAATTACCAGTGTCGCGGGAGACGATTCGAAACATGGGCGCCGCCAGTTTCCGTGGGCTAGAAGCGACCGGCATGCACAAGATTCTGTGTCTGCTCGATGGCTTGCGCCAGTCTCCGACCGGCGTTGCGGTCTATCGCCAGGTGGAGCGCATGCTGGAGGATCTTGTGGACACCCACCAGGGTGTAGAGCAGGCCTACCTTGTACTGATCAAGCAGCTCCTCGAAGTCTACTCCGGGCATTTGCGTGCGGGGTCGGCATTGCAGGTACAGGTGAAATTTCTCCAGGCGCGCTTGCAGCCGCCACTCACCGAGGCCGACATGGCCAGCCTGCGCGACTATATCGAAGTGTGTGCAAGCCAGATCGATGCCTTCAAGCAGCTGGACGCGGACGCTTTCAGGCAGGCCGTAGAACCCTTGCTGGTGTCTTTCGGGATTGTCGACAGGGAAAGCCGCGTGGAACCAGCGGTCGAATCGGTTGAGCCCGCCGGCGAATCCGCCGAGCCGTTCGAGGCACCGTCCGCAGCTGAAGCCGGAACCGAAGCCGAAACCGCACCACCGCCTGCTGCCGCCAGCGAAGAGCGCCCGACGGCCACCACTGCCGGGCAGCACGACGGCGAGGTGTATGCCTCTGCCAGCGAGGCGCAAGTGTCCGAGACCGCACAGCCCGCGAAACGCGAAGGTCCTTTCTCGGGGCTGGGCACCGGCACGCCCATCGTGGGTGAGAGCGGGGAAGAGGAGGAAAGCGGCGAGCAAGACGACAGGCGGGTGGATACCACCTACCGCAGTCACCTGGATTCCAAGCGGCGCGATATCCTGAAACTGCAGTCAACCCTCGCCGAGCAGGTGCTGGCGACCATTTCGCAGAACGAGGAGTTCGGCGTGCTGCTGGAAGTGGTTCTGGGAGAGCTGCGCCAGGCCGGCGACGGCAAGGAACTCGAAGATTTGCGCTGGACGCTGATCCGCGAGATCGAGAAGCTGACCAGGGGTCACCACGAACTTGCCGAGAAACTCGACAGCACACACCACTACCTGCAGCTGATTGAATCCGACAGCCGCCAGCTCAGTGATGAACTGACTCGCGTGCGCCTGTTGAGCCTGACCGATGAACTCACCGGGCTGCCCAACCGCCGGGCTTTCCTGCGGCGTATCGAAGACGAAGTGGCGCGCGTACAGCGCTATGGTTTCCCCTTGTCGCTTGCGCTCATCGATCTGGACCATTTCAAGCAGGTCAATGACAAGTACGGGCACGCCGGCGGCGACGAAGTGCTGCAGATGTATTCCAAGAACGTTCTGTCGATCTTCCGTCATCACGACCTGGTGGCACGCTACGGTGGCGAGGAGTTTGCAGTGCTGCTGCCGAATACCGACGCCGAGGGTGCCCTGCGGGCACTCACCAAGGTCAAGAACCGCGCCGGCGAGACTCGCTGGCAGGCCAACGGTGACACGATCCCGGTACCGACATTCTCTTCCGGTGTGTCACTCTACAAGCCCGGTGAAACGGCGAGCGCCTTTATCGAACGCGCCGACAAGGCGCTGTACCGGGCCAAGCGGCTTGGACGCAATCGCGTAGAGATGGACGCTACCTACCAGAGCGACACGGAAGCGGAAGGAACGCCTCCCAAGGACGATGCACGCAACCGCAGCTAGCCGCGCTGCGCGCGCGGCGGACGCCTGAAAAACACAGTCCGAACAGCGGTTTTTCTGCCCGGTTCCAGTTGCTACACTAAGCTCTCGTGTAGGTAACTGAAAACGGCGGGCTGGTGTTATGGCGGCAATAGAACTCACCAACGAGAATTTCCAGGAAACGATCAATAACAACGCGATCGTTCTCATCGACTTCTGGGCGTCCTGGTGCGCACCTTGTCAGACCTTCGGACCGATATTCGAGGCGGCGGCGGAAAAGAATCCGGAGATGGTATTTGCCAAGGTCAATACCGAGGAGCAGATGGAACTCGCCGCGCATTTTCAGGTGCGTTCGATACCCATGCTGGCGATTTTCAAAGAGCAGATCCTGGTGTTCGCGCAACCCGGAGCGTTACCTGCATCGGCACTCGACCAGTTGATCGATCAGCTTCGGGAACTGGACATGGACAAGGTACGCGCCGATATCGCCGAGCAGAAAGAGAGCCAGGCCTGATCAGATCAGGTCGCAGAATGGCTGCACGCTGACCACCTCGCCCTTGCCCGCGCCCGCACTTTCAGCTGGCAGAAGAACGAAACAGTTAGCCTTGCTCATGGAACTCAGCAGGTGGGATTCCTGCGTGCCGGTGCTCGTGACGATCCACTGGCCGGCCTCATCCCGGCTCAGGATGCCACGCTGGAATTCGGCGCGCCCGGGGGCTTTTTTCAGGTTTTCGCCGGCCCGTGCCTGCAGTAACAGCGGCACGCGCGCGGGTTCGCCGCCCATCTTGCGGATTGCCGGCAGTACGAACTGGTAAAAAGTGACCATCACCGATACCGGGTTACCAGGCAGGCCGAAAAACCAGGCCTGTTGCAGGCGCCCGAACGCCAGCGGTTTGCCCGGCTTCATCGCCATCCGCCAGAACTTGATTTCACCCATTTCTTCCAGAGTTTCGGTCACGAAGTCCGCCTCGCCGACGGACACGCCGCCGGAGGTCAGTATCAGGTCTGCGATCTCCCCGGCCTGGCGGAACGCCGCGCGCACCGCCTCGCGGTCATCGGCGACAATTCCCAGATCGTGGCAGGCCAAGCCTGCCTGCGTCAGCAAGGCGAACAATGTGTAGCGATTGCAGTCGTATATCTGCCCGCTGGCGAGCGGGGTGCCCAGGCTGGTCAGTTCGTCGCCGGTGGAAAAAAAGGCCACGCGCGGCTGGCGCCTCACCCGAACCTCGCTGATTCCCACAGACGCCAACAAGCCGATTTCGGCAGCGCCGAGCCGTGTGCCGACTGCCAGTACACGATCGCCGCGGCGGGTGTCGTCGCCCGCATGGCGCACGTTCTCGCCGCTGTTTGGCGGGGTACCCGAGAAGCGGATAGTGTCGCCTGCGCGTTCGACCTGCTCCTGCATGATGACGGCGTCGGCGCCGGCAGGCATCGGCGCCCCGGTCATGATGCGCACGCACTGGCCGGCCTGTACCTCGCCGTCGAAGGGGGCACCCGCAAAACAGCTGCCGAGAACCATCAGGCGGGTGCTCCCGCCCGCGGCGCAATCGACGCTGCGCAGTGCGTAACCGTCCATGGCCGAGTTGGCAAACGGCGGCACGTCTATGCCGGCAACCACCGCTTCGGCCAGCACCCGGTTCAGGGCCGCGCTAATGGGAAGTTGCTCTGACGCATCAATGACCTGGACGGCGTCGAGAATCCGCTGCCGGGCCTCGTCGACACTTAACAGCCGGTCTTCGGGTGGTGGGCAACTGTCCACAGTGCTGGTGCTCATGTCTGAATTCCGTGTGTGACGCGGGCTGCGGCCCGGGCCCGATTTGGTCCCCCGCGGGTCGTGCGGCAGTGTAACATGGCGCTAATAACGCCGGGATAATGTGATAGGGTAGTGGTCGTGTGGAATTTGCCGGGATACCAGCATGCCCGATGCTGAAGCGCGTACAGCGCTGGTGCAGCGTTGCGCGGCCGTCGATGTCTCTATTGTGGACCGTTTCGCCGATTCCTTGTGGATGGAGAACGGGCTGAGCGAGAATACCCTGGCGGCGTATCGGCGTGATCTGTACCGGTTGTCGATGTGGCTCAAGCGGCGCAGTCTTACCCTCACCGAGGCGACATCCGCGGATTTGCTCGAATTTCTGGCCGCCCAATACGGGGATGGCCGGGCCCTGCGCAGCAGTGCGCGTCTGCTCTCCAGCATGCGGCGCTTCTACCGCTTTCTGGTACGCGAAGGTCGACGCCGCGACGATCCGACGGCGGACATCCTGTCGCCGAAGATGGACCGGCCGCTGCCCTACTCGCTGAGCGAGGCGGATGTCGAGGCACTGCTGGAAGTGCCCGACGTCAGGCAGCCCGTGGGCCTGCGCGACCGTGCCATGCTCGAACTGCTTTATGCCAGCGGTCTGCGCGTGTCCGAACTGGTGGGACTGGTGCACGACCAGGTCAACCTTCGCCAGGGCGTGGTGCGCGTGGTTGGCAAGGGCGGTAAGGAACGCCTGGTGCCGCTGGGTGACGAGGCGGTGAACTGGTTGCAGCGCTACCTTGGCGAGGCCCGCGAAGCGCTGCTGAAGGGGAACCTGTGCGAGCAGGTATTTGTTTCGCGCAAGGCGGTGGGGATCAGTCGGCAGGCGTTCTGGTACCGGCTGCGCCAGTATGCGGTTGGCGCGGGTATTCGCGGTCCGCTGTCGCCGCACACCCTGCGCCATGCCTTTGCCACCCATCTGGTCAATCATGGCGCCGACCTGCGCGTGGTTCAGATGCTGCTGGGTCACAGCGACCTGTCGACCACGCAGATCTATACGCACGTGGCCCGGGAACGGCTCAAACAGCTGCACCAGACGCACCACCCGCGCGGCTGAATGTGGCACACTACTGAACCCCGCGACGGTGGCAGGGTCATAGGAAACACGCCGGGGCTTTTTTCAATTATCAGGTAGATATTAGTGAACATTGTCAAACTGTTAATGCTCGGGGCGCTGGCCCTGATGACGGCTGGTGTTGCCGTCGCCGATCGGGCGACAGACGAGGCGGCCATTCGCAAATCACTGGGCCAGATTAATCCGGATAGCATCGAGACCACGCCAGTGGCGGGTATTTACGAGGTGTCGATCGGCACCCACATCGTCTACATGAGCGCCGATGGACGTTATATGTTCCAGGGTGAACTCATTGATGTTCCAAATCGTAGCAGCCTCACCGAGCCGCGCCGCCGCAAAGCTGTCAAGGCGTTGATAGACACGGTGAGCGAAGACGATATGATTATCTTCGAGCCAAAGAAGACCAAGCACACCATCACCGTATTTACCGATATCGACTGTGGCTATTGTCGCAAGCTGCACAGTGAGATCCAGGACTACCTCGACGCCGGTATCCGGGTCCGCTATATGTTCTTTCCGCGCGCCGGCGTGGGGTCCGACTCTTACAAGAAGGCCGTGGCCGTCTGGTGTGCCGACGATCGCAAGGCGGCGCTGACTGCGGCGAAGAACAACAAGCCGATTGAAATGAAGACCTGCGACAACCCGCTCGCCGAGCACATGGAGCTGGTGGACAAACTCGGTGCACGGGGTACACCCTTCATCGTGCTGGAAAACGGCCAGACACAGCCCGGTTATCTTCCGGCCCGACAGATGTCCAGGGTACTGGACGAGGCGGCCGCGAAACAAACGCCCCACGCCGCCAGGTAATCGGTTTTCCGCAAGCCCGCCCGCTGCAGCGTGACCGGGTGGCGGGCTGGCGTGGCCGGTCGCCACGGCTTAATGTTCCGCGACGGGCTGCCGATGACAGAACAGGTCAGGTAGGGATGCCGCCATGGAACACTGTACGATCGATACCCACCAGAAAACGCTGACAGTCAACCTGGACGAACGCAAGTACGGCACCATCGCCGAGATCGGCGCCGGCCAGGAAACAGCTCGCTGGTTCTTCAAAGTAGGCGGGGCCGCCGGCACGATTGCCAAGGCCATGTCGGCCTACGACATGAAATTCAGCGACTCCATCTATGGCAGTTGCAGCCGCTACGTCAGCCGCGACCGTCTCAAGGCGATGCTGGATCACGAATACGCGTTGCTTGATGAGCGGCTCGGCGAGGCGCGTGGTGACAGCAGCGCCTTTTTCGCCTTTGCCAACACGGTGGCCGCGCGCAGCTTCAGCCAGAAGCAGCCAGGTCACGGCTGGCTCGGTATCCGCTTCCAGCGTTCGCCCGGCGAGGCACCCTCGCAAATCGACCTGCATGTTCAGCTGAAAGGCCAGGAGAATATCCAGGACCAGGAAACCCTGGGCCTGCTGGGCGTGAACCTGATATACGGTGCCCTGTACCTGCATGAAAAACCGGATGAGCTGCTGGCGTCGCTGCTCGACCAGTTGAGTACGGACCTGCTGGCCATCGACATGATCGACTTCTCCGGCGTGGCTTTTGCCGGGGTCGACAATCGCCTTATGGCATTGCGCCTGGTGCAGAAGGGCTTGTCCGATGCAGCAATGTTCAGGGCCGACGGCAAGGTGGTGCAGCCGGCCGATGTGCTCTACAAGAAGGCAGTGCTGGTGGAGCGCAGCCGCTTCCGGCCGCCGACCAGTCTTACCATGCGTCTGCTGGACTGCGCCCACAGCGCTTTCTGCAAGGACTCCGACGTCGATCCCGACAAGGTCATTGTGCTGAGCGAAATGACGTTGCACAACCTCAGTGAGGGTGAAAACATCGATGTGCAGGATTTTCTGCACCGCGCGGAGATTCTCTGTGCCCTGGGAAAGCACGTCCTGATTTCCAACTACGGCGAGTTCTACCGGCTGGCGCAGTACCTGTCCGTGTATACCCGCCTGCCGATCGGCATCGCGCTCGGCGTGCCGACGCTGATCGAGATATTCAAGGAAAAGTACTACGACAACCTTGCCGGCGGCATCCTCGAGTCATTCGGCCGTCTGTTCAAAAATGACCTGCGTTTGTATGTGTGCCCGATGCTGGACCGCGACAGCGGCGAACTCGTGACGGTGCACAATCTGAAGGTGCAGCACAAGCTGCGGCATCTCTACCTGTACCTGCTGGAGAACGGCCTGATTCGCGAGATCGACGCCATCGGTGAGAAAGAGTTGTCCATCTTCTCGCACGACGTGCTGGCGAAGATCCGCAACGGCGAGTCGGACTGGGAGAAACTGGTCCCGGAAACCGTGGTCCGCATTATCCGTAACAAACGCCTGTTCGGCTGTCGCGGATAGCGCCCCCGGCCCTGACTATCGACGCATTCTGCGTGGCGCTGCGGGGTACACTAGTGCAGCAGGGTGAACATCTTGCGGCGGTAGGCGCCGACACGGGGATCATCTTCGCCCAGTGCAGTGAAAACCGCCAGTAAGCCGCGTTGCGCGGCCCCGTCGCCGAAGCCGCGGTCGCGTTTCAGTAACTCCATGAAACTCTCCAGCGCGGCGTCGTAATCGCCATCCATAACCTGTCTTGCGGCGAGCTGGTGACGCGCCTCGGAATCGGACGGATCCTTGTCCAGTCGCGCTGTCAACGTGGCGCTGTCGGCGGCCTCGGCCGCTGTGGCGGCAAATTCCAGCAGCAGCCTGAGGCCCTTGCCCGCGTCGCTTTCGCGCACTTCGTGCGGTAGTGCTTGGTGGAATTGTGCGGCCTTCTCGAGCTGACCGTCCTCGATGTACAGGCGTAACAGTTCCAGCGGCACACGCGGGTTTTTCGGGTCTTCCTGCCAGGCCTGTGCGAGCAGCTGCAGCGCCCGCGTGCGGTCGCCGCCTGCGGCGCACGCCAGCGCCTCATCCAGGGTTTTGTCCGAAGCGCGCACCAGGTACGCCTCGACCAGCGTCCTCAGCGTGGACTCGGGTTGGGCGCCGAGTATTTCCTCAACCAGCTCACCATTGCGGTACAGGTGCAGCGTCGGCAGGCTGCGGATGCCGTGCTGCTGTGCAAGCCCGCGCTCCACGTCCGTGTTCACCTTGGCGATCTGTAACTGCCCGGGGTAGTCCGCGGCGAGTTTTTCCAGCACCGGCATCAGCATCTTGCAGGGCGCGCACCAGTCGGCCCAGAAATCGATGAGCACCGGCATCTCAAATGATTTCCGGATAACTTCCGTTTCGAAATTGGATTGGTTCAGTTCAAGCATGGAAATATACAGTCAGCGATAACGTAAATGCAGCATACTAACTTTTTGGCGACGGAAATGCAGCAGCAGTCCGGAAATCCTCCGCGGGCTATGGGGAAACTGCCTTGTGGCATCTTGCCGGCGTTGAATATTGGGCTCATCCGGCGCTTCCGGTTACGAAACATGTCCGGGTGCAGCGGGAGAGCGCGTAGCCGGCAGCCGTGTTGCGCCGCGACGCAAGACCTCAGTCGTTAATGGCGTCGATGAGCAGCCGCAGGCGCCCGTGGTCTTTTCTATTGAAGTCGATCAGCAGGCGCGGGAGATCGAGAAGTTCCGGTTCGTTGGCTTCCTCCTGCAGGGCCGGCGAGGGAGTGATCCGCCCGCCGGGAGTCAGCAGGTCGGCAAAGCGCGAAGCGATACGCTGAAGTTTGCCCGCGGCCAGCGGGTGGTTAAGACGCAGCACCAGCTGTTCACCGACGAAGCGCATACTGTGATAGCGAGAGTAGAAACGATCAATCGCGGCGATCGCTTCCTGCGGCGAATGCACGGTTTCGAACAAGTCGAGGTCGGCCGCATCGATGTAACCCAGAGCAAGCAGCTCGCGTTTCATGAACTCGATCTTCGACGACCAGTAGGTTCCGCCGTGCGGCTCGATAAGAACCAGCGGCAGCGGGTCGCGCTTGCCCGTCTGCACCAGGGTCAGGATTTCCATCGCTTCATCGAGTGTACCGAACCCGCCCGGAAACAGAACCGCCGCGTCGGCTTCCTTGACGAACGCGACCTTGCGGTTGAAAAAGTATTTGTAATTGATCAAGCGCGGATTGTTCTCGAGAACGTGATTGGCCCCTGCTTCGAAAGGCAGCCTGATCCTGACGCCAAAGGAATGCTCCCGGCCTGCGCCTTCGTTGGCCGCCTGCATGATGCCGGGACCACCTCCGGTAATGACCATCGACCCCCGCTCGGACAGGGCGCGTCCAAGTTCGCTGGCCATCCGGTAGGCGGGATCATCGGCGGGGGTACGCGCCGAGCCGAAAACCGTGACTTTCCTGATGCCGCGGTATTCGCCGAACACCTTCGCGGTATAGCGCATCTCCTTCAAGGTGCTGTTCATCAGTTTCAGATCAGCCCTGGATAGACACTCACGCCCGGCCTTGAGCGCGGTGGCGACCATCTCGCGTACCAGGTCGGCGTTTTGCAACGGACCGGCCAGGCTCGCCAGCCGGTTGACGATTTCGTCTACCTCGCCGATGACCCGCGGAAAACGCCCTGTGTCGCCGGGTGCAGTGGGATCGCCGGTTTCGGGCAAGGGGTTAGCTGTGCGAAATGGTCTCATTGTGGCAACGTATCTTCCCTGAGCTGATGATCAACATCATGTACCCACATTAGCGGCAGGCGGGCGGGATTGGTTAAGGCGGCTGAAAGCCCGGTATTTGTGCTCGGTGGGGGGGGAACCGTTGTCGCTACAGTTCGTGCAACAGGTTGTTGCACATATTCAGGTACCAGCGGGCCTGTGTTGTTTCGAAAGTGCGCCGCGCGGTGCCCAGCTCCAGTTCCGCACCCTCCCTGTCACCCTGCTGCGCCATGGTTCTTGCCAGGCGCATGCGCACCACTGCCGACTCGATCGGGAGATCAAGCTCTTTGAGCAGGCGTACCGCGGATCTGAAATGCTGTGCCGCCGTCACCAGGTCACTCGTCGCCATGGCCAGTTCACCACGCGCGCGTATCACGAAGGCGTGAACAGCCCCCGCCGAGCATTGTTCGGGTCTTGCCTCGAGCTGCGCCAGGGTGTCTTGCGCAAGACCGGTTTCACCTGACAGGGCGGCGATAATCGCAATATAGGCGAGATAGTGGCCACGCCGTTCACCGGCCACCCAGTGGGTCGGTTCGCACGCCCTCTGCAGGCCGCGCAGCGCGGCAGCGGCATTGCCGCGGAAGAATTGCAGCATGGCGTAGCCGGGGTAGGGGTCCCAGCCAAGTTCGTGTGCCTTGCGGTAGGCGTTTTCGCACTTCTCGAATTCACCCCGGGAAAGGTAGAGGTCCCCCAGTACCCGGCTCGCGTCGCCTTCGGCCCAGGGCGCACTGCGCCTGAGTATCTCGGTGCCCTCATCCAGCTCGCGCAGCGCCGATGTCAGGTCGCCGCGCGCGGAAAACACCTCGGCACGATGCAGGATGCAGGACCCGGCAAACGTCCGCAGGTGCACGCGTTCGCACCAGCGGCGAAAGCTGTCGGTCCACTGGCCGGCACGCGGCCAGTCTCCCGCATTGCAGCAACCGGCGATCAGGCCGCAATACACGATCCCCCCGATCAGCGGTGAGACGTCACCGGCCAGCACTGCGGCGGCGGCTTCGTCCTGCATGCCGATACCACGCTCGGTGTCGCCGTTAGCCTGGGTGGCAACGCCCGCGTACAGCATCCCGATAGATTCGAGATCGGCGTTCTTCAGCTGCCGGCCTATCTCGATGGTCTTTTGCGCGTGTGCGAAGGCCTCGGGGATTTCACCGACATAACAACAATAGCGGCTCAGCATCCATTCCAGGTGACCGTGCTGTTCGCACAGCGGCAGATCCTGCAAAAGACTGGCGGCGCGCCGCAGGCAGCCGCGCGCGATGGCGGTCTCGAGCGACTCGAGCTGAATCCTGGCGAGAAGGATATTCGCCCGCGCGGTCGCATGCCTGTCATCCAGTGCCGTGTAGGCTGCGGCGGCGCGTTCCAGGGGGTCAACGGCGTCCAGTAACAGGCCGGCGCACTGCGCCGCGAGCGCCCAGCGCTCGAGGTCTTCGGCGGCAAGTGTCTGAACACCGTCGGCTTCCGCATAGGCTTGCACCGCTTCCGTCCAGTCGTGCTTGGCGATGCTCGCGCGGGCGCGTTCCAGCGGGCTGCCCGCCGGCGCCTGCCGCGGTGCAGGCTCCACGCTTGGCTGGTCCAGACAGAAGCGGTATCCACGGCGCGGATAGGTGCGAATCACGTTTTCCATCCCGCCCTCGCGCAAGGCGCTGCGCGCCAGGCTGATGGCTCGTTGCAGGGAAGTATCGGTGACGATGACGCCGGGCCAGAGGCGGGACAGTAACTCTTCCTTGGCCACCACGCGGTCCTGGTGCTCGACAAGATAGTCCAGCAAATCGAACACCTTGGGTTGCATGGTGATTTCCTCGCCCCGCAGGCGAAGTTGCCGCGCGTCCTGGTCCAGCTCGAACTCGCCAAACGCCTTGATTGTCACCAGTCCTCCACCTGTGCAGTCCTGTGGCCCCGGATCAGGTAAGACTAAGGGTTTGATAAGGGCACGGAAAGGACTCCGGCACGGACTTTCGCCATAGTATCCCCCGGAGATGCCCGTGATGAAGCGGACATCTTCAACCCGACCTGTTCGCGGTAGCGCATTGCCCCGACAGGCAGGGACCTTACCACAAAGTCCGGAGAGGAGAGTAACAATGCAAACGTATGTCATTCGCCGTCGTAACGCATGGAAGGACGCACAGGAACTGGAGGCCACAGCGGCCCTGTCGAGAAAAATCGGTGACGAGGAAATGGCCGACCGGGTTCGCTGGATCCGCTCGTACGTGGTTCAGGAAGCCGATGGTACCCTGGGGACTGTATGCATCTACCAGGCGAGCGGTCCCCAGGCCATTCGCGATCACGCCGGCCGGGTGGGTATGCCCGCTGATGAAATCACGCCGGTCGCCGCGACCGTCGTGATTCGCGAGGATCCCGAGCAACCCGCGGCCGCTGCCTGAGTGGCGGCAATCCGGGGCTCCCGGCAGTGATTCGTGCAGGCGCGGTATGGCTTGCTGTCGGCAATGGTACGAATGAGCCGGGGTCCCGGTGGTTCGCCGGATCAGGCACGCGACATTCGCGGCTTGAAAGAACCTTTCAACGTCTACCGGAAGTGGTGTGTTGTCCGAGTGCAGCTGTCATTTCCCGGCCCCCTTCGAAACGAACTCGAGCAACGGTGCGCGCAAGCGCGCAAAATCGCGCGGCGCGACATACTGCAACACGTCCTTGTGCCCTCCATTCAGCATTACGTCCAGGCCCAGCCGGGGGTACAGCAGATGGACCGTCTCGGCACTGACGCGGATGGATTCCCGCGGAGAGCCGAAACGCCTGCGCACGACGTCCTCGTCGAGATCGACCGCGGGGACAAAGGTGATGCTCTCGATGAGAGCTTGATAGGCCTGCTGCAGCTGTTCGCCGCGCAGGTGATATTTCCGGGCGCCGCTGTCCAGGTATCTGGCCTTGCCGGCGCCGTTGCGCAACGCCAGGAGCGTGGCATCATTCAGCGCGCCTACCAGTACCAGTTTGCCCTTGAACAGGCCGGCGGTGTAGTGGCTGTAGAACATTTCCAGCGAACCGGCTTCATCGCCACGGGCGACAATGGCAAGTTCCATGTCCTCACCCAGTTTCTCGCGGGCATCGCCCAGATGGTCCTCGCCCAGGATCAGGCCGAACACCCTGGCACTGCCACCGGCCAGTGGCTCGATTTGCCAGGGCAGCGTCTGGACAGGTTGACTGTGCTCGACAGGCGGCCTGAGGAAAGGTGCCGCGGCGAAAGCAATGATGATGATCAGTAACAGATAAAGAAAAATTCTCATGGTTATCGGGTACCGGGAAAATTAGCGTCAGGGTCGCAACATCGCTGCTGTCCTTCAATCCCAGGACAGCTCGAGCAGGCGAGTATCGCCGGTCAGCAGCAGGTAGGTCGAGACCCTCCTGTCTGGCCAAAGGCGTTGCACTGCCTCGCGGTAGAGTGCCAGCTGTGGCCGGTAGTGTTCGCGCAGTTCTGTGAGGTCGGTGGCTGCATCCAGGCGGTGGCTTTTATAGTCGACCAGGTATGCCTGGTTTTCGCCAACCACGAGTCGATCGATAACGCCGAACACGCTGCGTTCGTCCCGGCGGTACTGCACCGGGACCTCGTTATAGACCCGGTACGCGGGTCCGGGTTGCATCAGCCAGTTGAGGGTCTTGTCCGTCAACACCCGCAACACCTCCTGCCACCATACCTGCAGGCGGGGGTCCTGAGGACTGAGCCGATGCTCGTTGGCGACGTGCAGCATCAGCGGGTCTTTCAGACTGTCGGGCCGAGGCTGGTCGGCGGCGAGCTGCAGCAGGCGGTGGATGACCAGGCCGCGAAGCACCCCATCGGCATCGCCGGTTTCGCCGTCGCCGGTGTCGAGATTGCGGCTGGGCGCGATTTCCCGCCACAGCGCGGGAGCCGCTATGGGTTCGCGCAACCGCGCATCGACGCCGCCGGGCGGCGGTTGCCGATCAGCGACCCGCCCGGCGGCCGGGGGGTCACCAAGGGACTCGATCCAGGGCGCCGCGGGCTCGCTGTCACCACAGCAGGCCGTGGCCAGTTGCCGGTACCAGGTGGCTTCCCGTGGTTTGCGGCCCGAGGCACAGCCGCTGATGACCAGCATGTGACGCGCGCGCGTCAGCGCCACGTAGAGCAGATTTGCTGCTTCGCGCCGTTCTTCCTGCTGTTCGAGGTCATAACCCTGCTGGCTGATGCTGTCGCGCTGTTTTCGGTTGCCGAGCAGCAGGAAGTCGGTCGGCCGGTCGGCCTCGGCGGGCCAGCGCACCAGTGTGGCGGTTCCGTGGTTGCCCGCGGTGTCACGCGCGCTGTCGGCCAGAAACACGATTGGCGCTTCGAGGCCTTTGGAGGCATGGATGGTCAACAGCTGCACCCGCTGACTGTCGTCGCTTTGCGGGGTGGCCTGACTGGGACCCTCCTTGTCGAGGCTGCGCAACTGGCGCAGGCGTTCGAGAAAGCGGGGCAGGGTGGGGTAGCGTCCGGCGTCGACTTCCAGCGCCAGTTCGATAAAACGGGTGAGGTTGGCCTGCAGCCGCGCGTGCTCGGTAGCCGGGAACGCCGCGCGGAAACGTGCCGCGAGGTTGGCCTGGTGAAAGATCCGCTCGAGCAGGTCATGAATCGGGATGCGCCCCGCCAGCGCGTGCCATTCATCGAGCAACCATGCTGCGCGCACCAACGCGTGGTCGCCGGGCAGGCGCTCGGACACGGCCTGGAGGCGTTCATACCAGCTACCGGTCTTTTCCGCCGCCAGCAGCATCAGGTCGGTGTCGTCCGCGGAGAATACCGGTGAGCGCAGCACCTGTGCCAGTGACAGGTTGTCCTGCGGTGTCATCAGTACCATCAGCAGGGCTTCGAGGTCGCGGATTTCCAGGCTTTGCAGCAAGGTGCCGCGGTCCAGGCTCAGGTAGGGAATGCGATGATCGCGCAACGCCGCCTCGTACTCGGCAAGGTGGGTGCGCGAACGCATCAGTATCAGCACATCGTTGTAGCCGGCGATACCGTCATCGACCAGTTGCCGGATACGTTCGGCGATGGCCTCGCCTTCGCGGTAATGGCGCCGGTCGCGGTAATAGGGTCGCGGTTGCCGCAAGGGGTTGCGCAGCCCGGGGCTGCTTGCATCCGCTCCTGTAAGGGGTTCGTCGTCTATCAGCGGCCAGACCTCCACACGGCCCCAGTAGTCCTTGCGGTGGGTGGTATGCGGCTGGAAATCCTCCAGCAGTCCCTGCATGTCCGGGTGTTGGAACAGCGTATTCATACAGTCCATGATCAGCGGCGACGACCGCCATGAATGGTCGAGATGCACGCGCGCGGCATCCAGGTGCTGCTGCATCCAGTCAGCGGCGCAGGTGAGCAGGCGGGGATTGCCACGGCGAAAGCGGTAGATCGACTGCTTCGCGTCGCCGACAATGAACAGGCTGCGCCGGCGTTCGCCGCCCGCGGCGATTTCTTCCAGCAGCGGCAGAATCAGCCGCCACTGGGTGGGGTTGGTGTCCTGGAATTCATCGACCAGCAGGTGGTCGATGCGCTGATCCAGTTTGTACTGAATCCACTGCGCGTGTTCCGGGTGGTTGAGCAGGCGATAGGCGTGCCACTCCAGGTCGGCGAAATCCAGCAGTCGGCGTTCGCGCTTGATGCGTTGATAGTGTGACAGCATGCGCGCGCCGGCACGGTACCAGGCGCTGTTGGTCTCCAGTGTGCGCTGGCGGTTCTGTTGTTCACGTACCGCTTCAATGCGCTCGCAGAACAGCGCGTGCAGTTCCAGGAAGCGCGCTTCCCCGGCGTCGCCCATGGACTTGCGTTGCGCGTTGCTGGATTTGCGCCTGCGGGGTTCGTCGCCGGTGGTGAAGAACACCGGATAGATCGCCGCCAGCGCCGTGCCGGCATCCACGTCGGCGACAGGCAGATTGCCCAGTATCTCCGCGTGCTGGCGGTTGCCCGCCGTGGCGTGTTTGCCCAGCAGCGCCTGGAATTCGCTCAGTTCGGCGCGCGCAGCGGGCGTCCACAACGCGTCGCCGGCGGCGATCTCCGCACGCACCTGGAGCTGCTCGTCCAGACGCGCAATCGCGTCGCTTACCGGCTCGCCGCTGCCCTGCGTATAGGCCCACCAGTCACTGCGGTGTTCGACAAAAGCTACCAGTGCGTTGCGCGTGTTGTGCAGCCCGTTGAGGGCGTCGAACAGCAGCGTGAGTGCCGCGGCGAGTGGCTGTTCCGGTGTCGCCGTGACTTCGGCGAACAGCGCATCCCAGGCTTCGTTGACCAGCAGCCCGGTCTGCTCGGCAAGTTCGAAACCGGGTGGCAGTTCGGCCTCCAGCGGAAAGCGCTGCAACAGGTCCTGGCAGAAACTGTGAAAGGTGCTGGCGCGCAAGCGCTGGTCACTGCGCAGGGTCGTTTCGAACAGGCCGCGCGCACGCCGGCGCAGCTCCGGGTCCGGCGTTTCGCCTATCTCTGTCAGCAGGCCGTCGAGTGTGGCCTCATCGGCTTCCAGCAGTTGGCGCAGGCGTTCGTTAAGGCGCTGCTGCATCTCGCCGGCCGCCTTGCGGGTGAAGGTGATGGCTAGAATGCTGTCCAGGCGGGCGCCGTGCAGCAGCAGTCGTGTCAGGCGCGCCACCAGCTGCCAGGTCTTGCCGGTGCCCGCGGACGCCAGGACGCTGCAGCTGTTTGTCGGGTCGGTGGCTGCGGCGGCCTCAGTCATGCCCGCCACCTTCGCCCTGCCAGCTATCGCGCCGGCACAGGCCGCTGAACTCGCAGTAGCCGCAGACCTTTTCGTCGCCCCATGCGGGCAGTTCGGCCTGCTGCTGCAAGGCGCCGTCGATCTCGCCGAGCCGTTGCGACACGTCGGTCAGCAGCTGCCGCAAATCCTCGCCTTCGGCGCAGACGCTGGGGCTGACATCGGCATTGCCGATCTGCAGGTATTCAAGCTGTGTCACGTCGGCGTCGAGCAGCAGGGCGTAACTCGACAACTGAACGGCTTCGCCGCCGAGTACCTCGTCCTTTGTCGGGGGAGTGCCGGTTTTGTAGTCGACAATGGCGACTGTGTCGCCGTGCTGGTCGACGCGATCGACGCGGCCCTTGAGTTGCAGGCGCTCGCCGAAGGGCCGTTCCGCCTTCACTTCAACGGCGCGCAGCTGCCAGTGCGCCTGGCGCTCGCCGAGCCAGTCCAGGTAGCGGGGCAGGCAGTTCAACCACTGGTGCAGCCAGCTGCGGGCCTGGAAGTTGTCGCGCACCGCGTCGGCAAACACGGCTTCGCTGATCTCTTGCAGGAGCGCCAGCGCCGGCTGCCGGTTGGCCCCGCCCACGTCACCCGACCAGGGGCCGGGCAGGCGCCTGACGTCGCTGTGGAAGGCCTGCAGCACGCGATGGATCAGCGAGCCGTAGTCGCTCTTGCTCAGGGCTTCGCGAATTTCGTCCTGGGGTTTGAGCGACAGCGTGTCGGCGGCGAAAAAACGGTAGGGACAATCGATGATGCGCTGGTGAGTATAGGCCGACCAGCTCCCCGGCTGCAGGGCCGCGGGCGCACGCGGTGCGGGTCGCCGGGAGGGCCCGGGCAGGGGCGCGCGGTCCGGTGACGCCGTCTGGGCGTCGGGGTGGCTGAGCAGGCGCTGCAGTTCGAGGTCCTGCAGGTTTGTCGCGTAGGCGTTGGCGTGGAACGTCTCCAGCAGTTCCAGCCACGGGCTGATGGCGACCGGCTCGCCATCGTTTTCGGCGTGCCGGGTCAGCAGTATGCGTCCGGCGCTGTGCAGCACCCGGCAGAAGTGATGAAGGGCGTGGTTTAGCGACTGGGTCCAGGTTGGCAGTCCCAACTGCGCCCGTACGCGCTGATTGAAGAAAGTCTGGCCCGGCGGTGCGCCGGGCAGGTGATCCTGGCTGCAGGCCGCGACAATGACGGCGGCAAAATGCTGCAGCCGGCTTTGCTCAAGCGTGAGCAGCCGTACCGGGCTGGCAGTGGGGGGCACTTTGAAAGTTGCCCGTTCCAGGTTGCGCCCCAGCCAGTTGCGGAATTCCTGCCAGTCCAGCCGGGCCCCCGAAGTTGCGGCCGCGTGCTGCAGCTCCTCCAGCAATTCCAGGACCTGGCTGCCCGCCGCGTCTGTGGCCAGCGACTCGCGGATACCGAGCTCGCCGAGACTCTGCTGAAGCGCATCGAGGTAGTCGCGCACAATGTGCCGATCCTCGAGCAAGGGCATCAAGGGGGCTGCGGCGTGGTCCACCCGGTTAAGCAGCGCGTGCAGCTCCCGCCGGGTATCCTGTGACCAGTCGGGCAGCCGCTCGCTGCGCAGGTCGAGGTGCCGGCGGTAGCGTTGCAGGCCACGGGCGATATTTTCATGCAGGATGATATCCTGCTCGAGGCGTCGCACCCGGGCAAGGTGCGGTTCACGCTCAGCGACGCTGATGAAGGCCGATTTGAGCACATCCAGCAGCGGGCCGCAGGCGAAGTCTTCTTCCACGCTTTCCAGCCAGCGCTCCAGGGTGGCCGCGGCACTGGTGGTGGAGAGCGCCCAGCCGCCCGGGTCGTCGAGCGTGACCCCGGCAGCCTCCAGCAGGGCGCGTACCCGCCGCGCAAGGCGCCGGTCCGCGGTGACAATGGCAATCGGAGACACCTCGTCCAGCAGCCAGCGTTTCACTTGCAGGGCCACCGCCCTGGCTTCCTGTTCCGGGTCGTCTGCGCAGAAGGTGGACAGGCGTCCCGGCAGCGGATCAACCGCGCAGCGGGTGGCGAAGTCCCGCGCGCGCTGCCTGAGGTCGTCTTCCGAGGGCTCGAATAACGCCCGCATGAAGCGGCTGAAGGGTTCCTGCTGATCAGCCGGTTGCACCTGCACGTCAAGCGAGAGCTGCTCGACGAGGCGGTGCAGCGGTTCGTCAGGGTGGTTGCCGGCGTATTGCGCGCTGCCGTGCAGCAGTAAATGCGCCTGGTGGCGTTCGAGCAAGGCTTTCAGCCAGTGTGCTTCGGCGGAGGAAAAGCGGTCGAAACCGAGCAGCCAGAGGTCCTGTGCCGGACACTGTTCGAGGCTCGCGGCCAGTTGCGCAAGGTAGGCCGAAGCTGCGTCGGTGGACTGCTCGGCCGCCAGCTGCTGATGCCAGGCGTGCCACAGCGTATGCAGGATATAGGCTTCCTGTTGCAGGGCGGCCGACGGTTTATCGACGCCGTAGCCCTGCTGCAGGCGTGCCTTGAAGGCCTCCAGCCGGTCGGGGATGGCCACCTGGTGGTGGGTGAGTTCATCAAACAGGCTCAGCAGCTGGTCGGCCAGCAGCCAGGGGTCGGTATCGGCGTACACCGGCCGGGCGCCGCGCAGGGCTTCGGCCAGAACCAGCTCCTGGGCCGGCCGGCCGAGCGTTCGGGCCGTGGCGACGGGAAACTGCGCCAGCCAGGTATCGAGGCGTTCGATGACAGGCCCCAGCAAGGCGCCGCAACCGCGCCGCTCGGCCTCGCGTAGCAGCGCGGCGCGCAGTTGCGGCGCACATTGGGTATCGGCGACCAGCAGCCGGCAGTGGGTCAGATCGGGGAGTGCGTCCTGGTAATGCTCGAGTATACGTTGCGCGGCGACGGCCAGCGGGTCCTGGCCAAAGGGGATCAGCAGGCTCAACGCTCCAGCAGGTCAAGCTTGCCCGGCTTGCCGTTCCATTCGTCTGCGTCGGCAGGCGCATCTTTCTTCTGGGTGATAACCGGCCAGCCTTTTGCCAGTTCCTCGTTGAGTTCCAGGAACTGCATCTGGCCCTCCGGCAAATCGTCCTCGGGGAAGATGGCTTCCGCGGGGCATTCGGGCTCGCACAGCGTGCAGTCGATGCATTCCTCCGGGTCGATGACCAGGAAGTTCGGCCCCTCGTGAAAGCAGTCCACCGGGCAAACTTCGACACAGTCGGTATATTTGCACTTGATACAGTTTTCACCCACGACAAAAGTCATAACACGCTCCTGGTTGAACCGGCGCTAATGATACACGCAATGGCCCCGCGGGGGACACAGTCGGGGGCGGGCCGGGACGTCAGCCGATGCCGCTTTTGCGCTTGGGTGAGAGCAGGGCGACCTCGATGCAGTTGCGGCCGCGCTCCTTGGCGCGGTAGAGCATCTTGTCGGCGGTCTCGATAAGGTCTTCGGGCTGGCTGTCTTCGTGTGGGGCGGCTGTGGCGACGCCGATACTGAGGGTGACGTGGTCGGCGGCCGCCGAGTTCGCATGCGGGATTTTCAGGTTGGCAACGCTGGCGAGAACTTTTTCAGCCACCGCCAGCGCGCCCTCGTCGGTGGTATCGGGCAGGATCATAACGAATTCTTCACCGCCGTAGCGGCTCACCAGGTCCGCCGGCCGGTGAATGGTTTTCTCCAGGGCGCCGGCGACTTTTTTCAGGCAGTCGTCACCGGCCTGGTGACCATAGTGGTCGTTGTAGCGTTTGAAAAAGTCGATGTCGAGGAAAATCAGCGACAGCGGCATGCTGGTGCGCATGGCGCGCTGCCACTCCTGCTCCAGCGTCTCATCGAATTGACGACGGTTGGCAAGACCGGTAAGGCCGTCCATGGACGACAGGCGTTGCAGCTCGCGGTTGCTGTGCGCCAGTTCGTCGTTCATCTTCTCCAGCCGCTCCTGCATGCGGCTGAGATTCCTGAATGCTTCGTCGCGTTCCTTCTGGGCGATATAGCTCTTGGCGTGTGCGCGGATGCGCGCCAGCAGTTCCACTTTTTCGGGCAGCTTGACCAGGTAGTCGGTGGCGCCCTGGTCGAAGGCGTCGCTCTTGATATTGGGGTCATCCTTGCTCGACAGCACGATTATCGGCACATCGCGGGTCGCCGGGTTGTTGCGGTAGAAACGCACCAGTGTCATACCGTCGACGTCGGGCATCACCAGGTCCTGAAGAATCACCGTGGCGTTGCAGGCGATGGCCTCGTGCACGGCTCGCTTGGGATCGGGGCAGTAGTGGAACTGTATGTCGGGCTCGTCGGCAATCATGCGCCTAATGCCCTCGGCGACCATGGCCTGGTCATCAACCAGCAGCACGACTGCCCATTTGGCGTGGTCAGTGGCCGTGGTTTCCCCGGCGTTCTGTGTGTCCCGACTCATAGTCTTCTACGCGGTTCCCTGCATCTTGAAGAGGCCTGTTCCGCCCATTCCGCCAGGCGTGTCCCAATGTTCGCCAGTGGCAGAATTTCTCCTGCTGCATCAAGTTCTTTGGCAGCCTTTGGCATACCGTAAACGGCACAGCTTTCCTGATCTTGAGCAATGGTGCACCAATTGCGGTCACGCAAGGCCTTCAGGCCGGCAGCACCGTCCCTGCCCATTCCCGTCAGGAGTACGCCAACTGACTGAGTTTTATGGTTTTCTGCAAGGCTGTGGAAGAAAACATCAACCGACGGGCGGTAAGCCAGAGCCCGCGGTTCCGGGTTGTAATCCAGGCGGCCATCGGCGCGCAGGACCAGGTGGTCCTCCCGGCCGCATACCAGCGCCGTGTCGACCGCGAGGGGTTCGCCCGCCCGGGCCATGCGCACTTTCAGCGGCACCTGTTCGTCCAGCCAGCGGGTGAGACCGGCCACGAACTGCTCGTCGACGTGCTGGACGATGGCGATGGCCACGCCGGGAAGCGGTGGCAGGACCCGCAGAACCTCGCGCAACGCGGACGGACCGCCGGTGGAGGCGCCGATCGCGATCAGCGGGGTGTCGTCGCCCACGGGCGGCAGCGTTGTTACCGGCGCCTCCAGGTTGCGGCGCAGGGGTTTGCCGCGCAGCAGCGTGCCGATGGTGTTGATTTTCGAGATCAGTGCCTCGCGACCCTCACTTTCGCCACTGGGGCCGAGTACCGGCGTGTTGACCGCGTCCAGCGCACCGGCGCCCATGGCTTCGAAGACTTTGCCCGCGTGTCCATCGACGCTGGCGGTAACCACGAGGATGGCACACTGAAACGCGGCGCAGATGGCGCGCGTCGCCTCGACGCCGTCCATTTCCGGCATGATGAGGTCCATCAGGACAATGTCGGGACACAGGTCATGGCATTTGCGCAGTGCCTCCCGGCCGTCATAGGCGACCCACACCAGCTGGTAGTCCGCCACGCTCTCTACCACTCGGCGAAGACTTTCAGCGGCCATTACAGAATCGTTAACTACTGCGATCTTTAACATAGGGTCCATCTAATCCGCTGTTCCGATGAGGTCCACGACGGCTTCGATCAGCGTTTCGTCGTGGAAACTGCCTTTGGTCAGGTAGTAGTCCGCGCCCACCTCCAGGCCATGCTGACGGTCTTCCTCGCGGTCCTTGTAGGAGACAATCATCACCGGTGTGCGGCTCAGGCGGTCGTCCTTTTTGATTAACTGCACAAACTCGAAGCCGTTCATGCGCGGCATATCGACGTCGCTGATGACGAGGTCGTAGCTTTCCATACGCACGGCGTTCCAGCCGTCCATGCCGTCGACGGCCACGTCGACCTTGTAGCCACGGCTGGTCAGCATGTTGCGCTCGACTTCGCGCACGGTGATGGAGTCATCCACCACCAGGATGCGTTTGCCGCGCACGTCAGCGTCGCCGGCCTTGTCCTCAATACGGTTGAGTCGGCCGCCGGCGACCAGAATGTCGATGGAACGCAGCATGTCGTCAACGTCGATGATCAGGCAGGGCTCGCCGTTCTCCAGCAGGCTGGCGGCGCTGATGTCCTGAACCTTCCCCAGGCGTGCATCCATGGGATGTACCACCAGGTTGCGTTCGCCGATGAAGCGGTCGACCACCAGGCCGGAGCGTTGCAGGCGTTCCCCCAGCACCACCACCGGCAGTGCGTCGCTGCGCTCCTGGTGTCCGGGCCGGTCGAGTACCTGGCCGGCGAACACCACGCCGATATGCTGGTTGCCCAGTGTGAAGTATTGCCGGCCTTCCAGCGATTCCAGCTGGCTGGTAGCGAGCTTGAGGGTGCGGTCGATGCGTGCCAGCGGGATAGCGTAGGGTTCGCCGCCGATCTCGACGAGCAGGGCGCGGATAATCGAAAGGGTCAGGGGCAACTGCAGATGAAAACCGGTGCCTTTACCCAGTGTGCTCTCGGCACGCACCACGCCGCGCATCTGTTGCACGGTGCTGTGCACCACGTCGAGGCCGACACCGCGGCCCGATATCTCGGTCACCTCTTCGCGCGTGGAGAAGCCCGGGAGGAAAAGGAATTCCAGCAGTTCACTGTCACTCAGTTCCGCGGCCATGGCTTCGCTCACCATGCCCCGGCTGATGATGCGTCCGCGCAGCTTTTCCAGGTCGACGCCGCGTCCGTCATCCTCGACGTGCAGCGACAGCATGCCGGAGTTGTGTATTGCGCTGAGTTTGAGCACTGCTGTTTCCGCTTTGCCGGCCTGGCGGCGTTCCGCCGGCGTCTCGATGCCGTGGTCGAGCGCGTTGCGCAGCAGATGGTTGAGAGGGGCTTCGATGCGGTCGAGGATATCCCGGTCGACCTGCGTCGTGAGGCCTTCGATTTTAAGTTCCACCTGCTTGCCCAGCTGGCGAGCGACATCACGCACCATGCGCGGGAAACCGCGAGTGACGTCGGCGAACGGCCGCATGCGGCTGGCGATGACTTCGCTGTGCAGGCGCTTTCCGAGGTTATGTACGCGGCGGTCAAACTCATCGAGTTCCACCAGGCGATCTGACAGAAGGTGGCGACAGCGATTGGCCTTGGTCTGGATCTCGGCGGTCAGTGTCTTGCTGTATTCATCGCCGCCGACGGCGTACAGGTTGTCGTTGAGGCGGTCCAGCAGTCTTACCAGCTCCGCCTGGCGGTGTTTGATCTGCACCAGCGCGTCGGCGTACGGGCGCAACCAGCGCGATTCGACCTGGACGGCGCCGGCCAGGCCAACCAGGCGGTTAAGGCTGTCGGACGATACCCGTACCGCGTCATCGGCGCCGCCGTTAGGCTGGGCTGTGGGCACCGGTTTCGCGCCTGTCACGGTTTCCTGCGCTGCGCGCGTCTCCGGTGCATCGCTTTCATTGGCTGCGGGGAGGTCATTGTCGCTGACAGGCTGACCTGTCTGTTCCACCGCGGTGCATTCTTCGGTATTGGGCTCGATGGCGCACGCCGCGGGTGCCTCGGCGATAGTCCTGATCTGTTGGCACAGTTGTTCCAGTGCGTCGTCGTCGGTTTCCTGCCGGGATATCGCGATCAGCTGGTCAACCCCCTTCAGCAGCAGGTCTACCTGCGCGGCTGCCAGCACGAATTCGCCTT
>JASFNS010000002.1:0-19357 GCA_050116915.1 Thiogranum sp.
CTTACCCTGTTCGTCAGTCATGGCGGTACGCGAAAACAGAATCGGGACCCGGGTCTGGTCCCTGGCGATGAAACGCGCTTCAATACTGCTGAGCGTTCCGGTGCGTATCAGGGCTTCGAGCCAGGTGCCCATAAAAGCGGCCGCCTGCTCCTGTTCCGATTCCTCGAATACGTCGCCAATATTCATACCCCGCAGGTCCCCTTCGGCATACTCGAGCATCCGGCAGGCCGTCGGATTCGCCGATTTTATGATGCCGTCGGGCCCGAGCACCAGCAGCGCTTCGCCCATGTTCTCGATAATTCCCTGCAGGTACTGGTTGGCCTGGCGCAGTTCCTCGGTGCGTGCCGCAACCTGCTCCTCCAGCTTGCGGTTCAGGTCGCGCTCTTTCTCTATCAGGCGGAAATAGGTGCTGATCTTGTTGAACAAAAGATTGTCGTCAATCGGTTTGAGCAGATAGTCGGCCGCGCCCAGCTCATAGCCTTTCTGCAGGAACTCGTCGGCCTTGAAAGCGGCTGTCAGGAATATCACCGGAATATCGCGGGTCTTCTTGCGGATCTTGAGCATCGACGCGGTCTGGAATCCATCCATTTCCGGCATCTGTATATCCAGAATGATGAGGTCGATGTCCGGCGTCGCCAGCGCGATGTCGAGAGCCCGCTGTCCTGAATCCGCTTCAATGACGTCGACATCGGTGTGCGTTTCGATCAAGGAGCGCAGACTGAACAGATTGTTGGGGTTGTCGTCTACGATAAGCAGTTTGAAACCCTTGTAACGCTTCATGACGACTCCCGCTGGCTGGCTTTACACAAGTGCCGGTCGAGCACCCGTTTGAGTTCCGTCGGGTCGACCGGTTTGGCAAGAAAATCACAGGCCCCGTTGGCGCGCGCTCGCTGCCGGTCTTCGGCGGCGGTTTTTGCAGTAAGCGCAACAATCGGGATGGTGGCCAGGGCGTCGTCACTCTTGATCCGGCTGATGGTCTCGAAGCCGTCCAGTTCCGGCATCATCAGATCCATGAATATGATGTCAAATAAATTATCTTCGTGCAGGGTTTCCAGGGCTTCACGCCCGTCGCCTGCCGCGGCCACAACGATACCCCAGCTTTCCAGTACCGGGGTGAGCGCGAGCAGGTTGCGAAGGTCATCGTCCACCAGCAGCACACGGCATCCGGGGTAGTGTGCCGCCGGCATGTCGCTGTGTCGTTCGGCAGGCTTGCTGCTGGTGGCGCGGGTGCCTTGCCCCGCGGATGTCCTTTCCGGGGTGCTGGTCGTGTCGATGTGCCTGGGCAACAGCAGCGTAAAAGTTGATCCGCGGTTGACGGTGCTCTCGAGCTGAATGCGACCGCCCAGCAGATCCGCGAGCTGGCGGCTGATGGTCAGGCCCAGGCCGGTGCCACCATAGCGCCGGCTGGTGGAACCGTCGACCTGGCTGAATGCGTCGAATACCTGCGCCTGCTTGTCACCGGGAATGCCGATACCCGAGTCCCTGACGCTGATACTTATCGGCAGCGATTCGCTGTGCGCGCCGCTGCTTTGCCCGAGTTCCAGCACGGCATGGCCTGTTTCCGTGAATTTGAGCGCATTGGACAGGAAATTGATCAGGATCTGGCGAAGCTTCTCCTCGTCACTGACGAGGCTGTCCGGCGCATCTGACGAAATGCGCAGATCGAGCTGCAGACCCTTCTCTGCGAATTGCGGCTGCATCAATGCCGTCAGATCACCAAGCAGTGCCCTCAGGTCAATGCGACCGACATGCAGCGCGGCCTTTCCGGCTTCGATGCGCGACAGGTCGAGGATGGTGTCTATCAGCGACCTCAAATCGGTGCCGGCATCATGGATCACGCGCGCCTGCTGGCGTGCCTCCCCGGACAGGCCAGTCTCCTTTCCAGCGAGCATTTTGGACAACAGCAGGATCGAATTCAGCGGCGTGCGCAGCTCGTGGCTGACATTGGCGAGGAACTCCGACTTGTAGCGGTTCGAATCTTCCAGCGCCTGGGCGTGTTCGCGCAGTGCCCGGGTGTCTTCAGCATGTTTTTCGGCCAGTCGAGTCAGGGTCGTGCCCAGAAGACGAAGTTCCTCGGGGCGTTGCCAGGAGAACGCGACCGCCTCGTCCTTTTCCAGAACGGTCGACATCTTCTGCGTCAGGTCATCGCTGATACGTTCCGCACGAACGGCAATGGCGCGTGCCACCAGGTATACCACCAGCAACAGGACACTGATGACGATACTGACGCGTACCTCCAGCTTGTGAATAAAGCTCACGACGGGCGAAGGGTCTACGCTGCGCCCCACCCACAGAGGCCCTGAATCACGAACGGTGAACAGGGGCAGCCAGAAGATCTGTTGTCCATTGTGGTCCCATAGCCCCAGCTCGCCCTTGGCGAACAACTTGTCGAGCCCGGGGAAGTCCCTGAACGCCGTGGACGCCTGGGGCTCGCTTGCGCTGCTGTCTCTCAGGTATGCACCGTTGTTCTGAACCCAGTAGATGCCGTTGTACACATGCGCCAGGCCGCCGACGTCGAGATTAAAGACGACCACGCCGCGCAATTTGGGGGCGCTGTCAGGTGCCGACGAAACTACCAGTGGGCTGATAAAGCTCAGCGTCATGAAGCGATTCGGTGCGCGGTCGCCGGCGGCGCTGTTCAGGCTGATCGGGCTGGTGAGTACAGTGCCGGGAGCAACTTTCAGTCCGGCGGACAGAAAACTCAGACTCGGCAGCTCAGCCGCCGCGTCGTTCTGTTCCAGCACGCCGGTCTGCTGGTCGCGGTCCAGCGCCAGGGAAACCTTTCCGTGGCTGTCGATAAATATGACCTGGATGATGTCCAGCTGATCGAACAGAACCTGGTTGGCCCATTCCGCATACGCCAGGCGCGCCTTGGCCAGCTTGTCGGCATCCTGGCGTTCCTTTTCGGGCAGGGCAATCCCTGGTTCCGGGATTTTCGCAAACAGACGGACCATCTCCTGGCGGCGGGTGATGTGCTGGTCGAGGTCCCGAAAGTCCGCGCGCAGCTGTTCCAGGTAGGCCTTGTGATAGAACTGCTCCAGCTTGTCGAACACGAGCGGCACATTGATGACGACGGAAACCAGCAACGGTGTGAGCCCCAGTGCCAGCAGGAACAGGGAGATTTGGCTGCGAAGTTTCACGAAAACAGGATCAGAGGTTACGGCTCTCGGCCAGGCGTAATGATGACGAGCTCCGCACAGTATAAAAGGTAACCGGGCCCGTGGCCAATGGCGGCGTGGGCCGGGGGTGACCTGCCTCCCGGCGCCGGGGATGCGGCTGCGGGTGGCGCTCACGCGCCGGAAGGAGGGTATCGGCAGGCCGCGGCACAACTTTAGTGCTAAGAACTTGGCCGATTGTACCGCTAACAGTCAAAGGAATGCGCCAATACCGGCTAGCATCACGCCGTCAAGTTTACCAGCGACTCAGTCGCATATTTCGGCGCTGCCATATACGCGGACTTAGTCCCAGGAGGTCGTTATGAAAACCGCCGTCTCAAGCATAGTCAAGTATCTTCGACATGTTTTCGTGTCGCCCCTGTTGTTGCTCGTGCTGAGCACGCCGCTGGCAGCGAACGAAATGTGGGAGGACCTTTTCAGGGAACACCTTGAGAATGCCAAGGCGGGGCAGGCCGACGCCCAGTACGAGGTTGGCATTATGTACCTGAAAGGTCAGGGTGTTGCGCAGGACAGGGATCAGGCAATTCGCTGGCTGAAGGCTTCGGCGAACTCGGGTTATCAGCTGGCCAGCAGTAAACTGAGTCGTATCGAGGAACAGGAGTCCAAGTTCACCGAGTTGCAAGCCAAGGCTGAAGGCGGTGATCTTGAGGCGCAGTATGAACTGGCCATGATGTATCTTAAGGGCCGGGGTATCGATGCCGACGAGAGCAAGGCACGGCGCTGGTTGCAGAAGGCCGCGGACAGCAACGATGCCAGGGCGATTACGCGGCTCGGTATTCTGAACTACAAGGCGGAAGGCGGGAACACGGACTACAAGCAGGCCCTGTCGCTGTTCAAACGGGTAAGCGGCGACAGCGTCCTCGCACAGTATTACCTCGGTGAGATGTACGCCGAGGGTGCCGGCGTGAAAAAAGACTACGAAGCCGCGATAGGCTGGTACAAAAAGGCCGCAGAGGGCGGATTTAACCGCGCTCGCGGCAAGATCATCAACCTCGAAGAGGAAATGAAGATCGACCAGCGCCGCCGGGCGAATCTTGCCAAAGCCGAGCAACAAAGACAGGCAGCCCTGGCCGAGAAGCAGAGGCAGCAGGCTCTGGCAGAAAAACAAAAGCGGCGGGCGCAGGCCGAGCGGGAGGCCTCCAGGGTGGCCGCGGTGAGTCAGCCGGTTGCCAAGCAACCGGCGCCGGTAAAGGCTGCCCCGAAGCCGGTGTTGACGGCCCTGGACAGGCTGGCCGGCAGACAGTGGGTGCGCGGCGATCGTCCGGTGGACTACCTGCCGTCAGAGGTCACGCAGTGCGACAGGGACGACGATGCACTGGTCTGTTTCAGCAAAGTGCTGACCCGCGTAACCGGTACACAGACGGTGCAGTATCGCGTCAAGTCGTTTGTCAGGACCGACAAGGATTCATTCGTTATTTCCTACCGGAACCTCGTGATCGACGTAACCGATTCGCAGGAGCCCGAAGACCAGCCGCTCGGCTACGACGATCAGGTGGAGCAGGGCTTCAGGATTCAAACCGGCTGGACACCGGAACACACCGTCAGGTGCGAGGATAAGTCCGGCAAGGGCATGCGCTGTGTCAAGGACAACGCCCACAAGATGACGTTGGCTTTCGAAGGCTGACCGGCGTCTGTCGGGGGATGGCCGGCGGTCGGCAGACTGCCGGACAGGCGAAACGCAAGGCCGCTGCTTCGACGCATCCTGCACCTGAAGGCAAAGGGCCGGTGCTGCCCGGCGTATACCTGGCCGGGTCTTGCGGTTCCCCCCCCGGGTAGTACGGATGACGGTTTAGCGACTGGAGCGGCAGTGGTAGCCATCAAGAAAGTAGCGGGGTTTCTGGATCTCAATGCGCTCAGCGGGCGTTACCTGCTGGTGACGCTTGTGCTTGCTGTCGCTGTAACGTCGCTGGTCGGCTGGACAGGCTATGTGCTCGATCAGGCAACGTCCGCCGCCACCGAAAGCCTGAGCTTGCGTAACCGCATTCAGCAACTGAGCGCGGATATCCGCGGCGCCGTCTGGCAGTCAAACTTCGCGTTGCAGGCTTACATGATCTCGCCGTCGGAGGACGCCCGACAGCGTGCCTTTCGGGCTATGCGCGAAGCGCAGGCCAAAGCCGCCGAACTGGCCGAGTGGCACTCGGCGGTCAAATATACCTCCGGCGGAGGCGGTGACCTTGATAAGATGCTGGGCACGCTTTACATGCAGCTCGGTCGCCTGATGGAGATACGCGAAAACCCCGACCAGTTGCATCCCGCGATGCACCTGATGTCGGATACCATGCTGCCGACCAGTGACGCGTTTCTCACCACGATCAACGCGGCCTTGTCGGAGCTGTCCGACGAGCGTACAGAACGGATGGTTTCCCGTGAATACCGACTCCTCGGCCGAATCCGCGATCGTTGGCGACAAATGATCGGCGCCTACCGGGTGATGGTCGCCAATCGCTTCGGCGCGTTCTCGGCCACTCGCGCCAGCCTGGACAAGCAGTCGCAAGATGTGGAAGTTTTCCACAGTCAGGTCGAGAGTGATCTGGACCAGCTGGAAACACTGAGAAAAGACAACACGCTCAGCTTTCAGACATCTGCTGTGCTCGGCGAGATGCGTGCCCAGGCGGCGCGTTGGTATGCCTATTTTCATAAGGTCAGGGGCATGTACGCAACCGATAACTGGCGTACTGACCTGCCATTTCTGCGAGACATCATACAGCCGCTGTTCGACGCGGTATGGCGCGCCCTGCTGACGATAGAGGCAGCGGTTGAAGACAGGTCGAACCGTCAGGTTGCTCACTTGCGTGTCGCCGGTGCCCGGATCGGTACGGCGCTCTGGGTTCTGGCCGCGTCGTTGTTCGCCTTGCTGATCCTCGGTTATGCGGTGCTCGACCGCACGCTGCTCGCCCCCATTGCCCGGATTTCGCGGGTCCTGTCCTCGGACATCGATGTCGAAACCAGGCACGCAAGCGATGTGCCTGTGTCCGGAACCCGTGAAATCAGCCAACTGGTTACGGCCTTCGAGAAGATGCGTACCAAGGTGCAGCAGCGGCGGCTGGCGCTGGAGCACCAGTCGCTGCACGACAGTCTCACCGGTCTGCCGAACAGGGCATGCCTGCTGCAGGAGCTGGACGAGCAGCTGCTCGCTGCCGCCGACGGCGACCGGCGGGTCGGCCTCATGATTATGGACCTGGACCACTTCAAGGAGATCAATGATACGCTGGGTCACCCCGTGGGCGACCTTATCCTACAGGAGGTCGCGCAGCGGCTCGCCGATGTTATCGACAACGGCGGGCTCACCGCGAGGCTCGGCGGCGACGAATTCGCCGTGGTATTGCCCGGCGCGGATCACCGGCGCTGCGCGGATATCGCCAGCGCAATTGCCGGGGCGCTGGAACGGGAGTTCCAGGTCGGCGGACACCGGCTTTATGTGGGTGCGAGTGCGGGTGTTGCGCTGTTTCCCGATCATGGCACGGAAGTCTCGGTACTGATGCGGCATGCCGATGTGGCGATGTATATGGCCAAACACACGGGCAGACAGACGGCTTTTTACGATGATTCCGAGGACCGCAACAGTGTTCTTCGTCTGCACCTGGTCAAGGAACTCAAGGATGCGATTGCGCACGACCGCCTTGCCCTCTGGTATCAGCCGAAGCTGGATCTTGAGCACGGGACCGTCGGCTCCGTCGAGGCCTTGTTGCGCTGGGATCACCCCGAGCACGGTATGGTTCCTCCGGACCGGATTATTCCGATGGCGGAGCAGACCGGCGTCATTCAAAAACTGACCCAATGGGTACTGCGCAGGGCATTGGAGCAATTGGCAAGCTGGCGCTGTGCGGGTATCGAAGTCGGCGTTGCGGTTAACCTTTCGACCCACGATCTGCAGGATGCCTCACTGCCCGACATGGTTGGTCGCCTGCTTGCCGAAACCGGTACTGAGCCTGAAAAACTGACTCTGGAAATCACCGAGAGCGCGATGATGCGCGACCTGGGCAGTGCGACTGTGCTGCTGTCGCAGATAAAGCGGATGGGTGTCGGAATCGCAATCGATGATTTCGGCACGGGCTTTTCATCATTGTCGTATCTCAAGAGCCTGCCCGTGCGGGAGCTGAAGATCGACCAGTCCTTCGTGAGCAACATGAATCGCGATGAAAATGACGCAATGATCGTGCATTCGACCATTGACCTGGCCCACAATCTCGGCCTGCGGGTGGTTGCAGAAGGTGTCGAAAACGAGGAAATCATGCAACAGCTTCGTGTCCAGGGCTGCGACCTCATCCAGGGATACCACCTGTGTGGACCTCTCCCGCCTGAGCAGTTGCAGTCCTGGCTGTCGGAGCGCTCCGGCATGCAGGAATCCCCGGCTCCGCCGGCGGTGCCGGCCCAGGCAACGTGAGTCCGACAGCTCCGGTTTGACGGTCGCCTTGCCCGGTGGACGCTCGCTGGTGAATAATAGTAAAGAGACGAAGCAAAAGCCTTCGGGTGGTATCTGAACGGAGCCGGTAACGGCGATGTTCTTGCCCAGCTGGAGACGGGTCGGCGCTACAATCGCGGTCAGGGGACCCCGAAGAGCGCGATCGAGGGGTACAACTGGCTGAGCATTGCGGCGTCCTATGGTGATTCCGATGCGCGCACGTAACGCGACCGTCCGCTAGACGGTTTGTCCGAACGGGTCAAGCTGCGGGCGCAGTCCCTGGCCAGCGACCGGGAGCAGCGCCGGGAGAGTCGCAACAAGACGGAAAATCCCTCGATGGCGCAGATCAATTCGTTGCTATACTAACGATGAGGTGCTAGCCGGGCTGACGAGCCACCGGGAATGGGCGGTTGGCGATTGCTGTATCCCCGTTCGGAAACCCGGTGTGGCTATGCAGATTGCAGATCTGTAATCGGAGGAGGCAGTATGGAGTCGGACTGCCGGCAACTGCCGGGCAAGCCGGATAACGATCGCGAGCGTGTCCGCACCGGAATGAGTGTCGAGTCGCTCAAGCGCGCGCTGCTCGACAATCTGTTCTATGTGCAAGGCAGGTTTCAGGACGTTGCTACGCTTGGCGATTATTACCAGGCACTGTCTTACACCGTTCGCGACCGTATCCTCCACTGTATGATCCACACGGCAAAAACCGCCAAGTATTCGGGCGCGCGAACAGTCTGCTACTTTTCCGCGGAATTTTTGCTGGGGCCCCACCTGGCGAACAATATCCTCAACATGGGGATCGAGCAAAATGTTCGCCAGGCCGTTGAAGAACTTGGACTTGACCTCGATCAGTTACTCGAAAAAGAAGAGGAGCCCGGGCTCGGTCATGGTGGCCTGGGCCGGCTGGCGGCCTGTTATCTGGATTCTCTGGCTACAGCGAAGATCCCGGCTATCGGTTACGGGATCCGCTATGAGTTCGGTATCTTCGACCAGGAAATTGTCGACGGAGAGCAGGTCGAGGTGTCCGACAACTGGCTGCATGCGGGTAACCCCTGGGAAATACGCCGGCCGAAGCTGACCTTTCAGGTCAAGCTCGGGGGTCATACCGAGCGCCGCCGCGACGATTCCGGCCAGAGCTACACTGCGTGGCTGCCGGACCGGGTCGTCAATGGCGTGGCTTACGACACACCGATCCTCGGCTATCGAGTCAGCAACGCCAACCTGCTGCGCCTGTGGAAAGCCGAGGCGCCCGAGTCGTTCAACTTCAAGATGTTCAACGAAGGTGACTATTACTGTGCGGTGTACCAGAAGGTTGTGTCCGAGAACCTGACCAAGGTACTGTATCCGAACGACGAACCTGCCGTCGGCAAGCAGCTGCGTCTTGAACAGCAGTATTTCTTTGTGTCCTGCTCGTTGCAGGACATGATCCGTATCCACAAGACGGCCAGCGCCAACGGCCTCGAGCGCTTTCACGAGAAGTTTGCGGTCCAACTCAATGATACGCACCCATCGATTGCGGTCGCGGAATTGATGCGTCTGCTCGTCGATGAACACGGCATGAATTGGATTGCCGCCTGGGAGGTCACCCGCAAGACCTTTGCCTATACCAACCACACGCTTTTGCCCGAAGCACTGGAAAAATGGCCGGTGGATCTGCTTGAATCCCTGCTGCCGCGCCTGCTCGAGATTATTTACGAAATCAATCAGCACTTCCTGGACGAGCTGCGGCTCAAGTATCCCTGGGACAATGACCGAATCATGCGTATGTCGCTCATCGAAGAGGGCGAGACCCGCTGCGTGCGCATGGCCAACCTTGCCTGTGTCGGCAGCAGCGCGATCAACGGCGTCGCGCAAATGCATACCGATCTGCTGAGAAATTCGGTCTTGCGGGATTTCTATGAACTGTGGCCGGAGAAGTTTTCCAACAAGACCAACGGGGTGACACCCAGGCGATTTATGGCGCTCTGCAACCCGCGGCTGAGGACGTTGATTTCGAGCAGAATCGGCGACGGCTGGATCACCGATCTGGACCAGTTGCGGCAACTCGAGCGGTTTGCCGACGATCCCGAATTTCATCACCAGTGGCGCGCCTGCAAACAGGCCAACAAGGCCGCTCTCGCCGATCACATTATCAAGCATACCGGGATAGCGGTCGACCCCGAATCGATGTTCGACGTTCATGTTAAACGTATCCACGAGTACAAACGTCAACACCTCAAGGTACTGCACATCATCACCCTCTATAATCGTCTGAAACAGCATCCGGACCTGGAGATGGCGCCGCGCACCTTCGTTTTCGGTGGCAAGGCGGCTCCCGGCTACAGAATGGCGAAACTGATTATCAGGTTCATAAATGCCGTTGGAGACGTTATCAGCCGGGACCGCGAGGTGCGCGAGCGGCTCAAGGTGGTGTACTTTCCGAATTTCAACGTAAAGAACTCGCAGTGGATTTATCCGGCGGCAGATCTTTCCGAACAGATCTCGACTGCCGGCATGGAGGCATCCGGCACGGGCAATATGAAGTTCTCTCTGAACGGCGCGCTGACGATCGGTACCCTGGACGGCGCCAATGTCGAAATCCGCGAACAGGTGGGCGACGAGAATTTCTTCCTCTTCGGCCTCACTGCGGAGCAGGTACAGGAGTGCCGCGCCGAGGGTTATCGTCCACGCGAGTGTTACGAGCGGAATCCGCGCCTGAAGGAAGCCCTCGACCTTGTCATCAACGGCTTTTTCTCGCATGGCGACCCGCAGCTGTTCCGGCCGCTGGTGGATTCGCTGCTGAACGAAGATCCATATATGCTGTTAACCGATTACCAGCCATACGTCGACATTCAGGACGAAGCGGGCAATGCCTACCTCGACCCCGAACACTGGACCCGTATGTCGATATTGAACGTGGCGCGCATGGGGAAATTCTCATCGGACCGCGCGATCGGCGAATACTGCAAGGATATCTGGAAGGTCGGACCGATGGATGTCGTGCTCAAGGCACCAGCCGCGTTACAGGAGTTTTCCCGGGGCGCGTATCCGGGAAGTGCGGAAGAACACGCTGCCGGCACACAGCGGGGTATGCGCTAGGCCGGTTCTCCCGCGTCAAAACAGTGCGATGCGGCCAGGCGCGGCGGCTCGTATTTCAGTCCGTTTTTCCTGAGCCAAGTCAATAGATGGCATCCTGTCGCTAGCTACTATAATGTTTCGGCGGGGCGGGCGAAAGCATGCTCGACCGAGATGTTGTGCGGGCGGTTGCTGTGCCTGATCACCAGGCAAATCCATATCCAGGAGATGGTCTATGAGCGGTTCCGGGGAGTACGTATACGCGTTCGAAGAGGGCGACGGCAAGAACAAGATGCTGCTGGGTGGCAAGGGTGCGAACCTTTGCGAAATGACCCAGATCGGGCTCAACGTGCCCCCGGGGTTTGTTATAACCACCGAGAGCTGCCTTTACTACCTTGACAGCAAACAGCATGAACTGCCGGACGGACTGATGGAATCGGTGCGCAGTCACATGCGGTTGCTGGAAGAAAAGACCGGCAAGGAGTTCGGCGGCGCCAAACACCCCCTGCTGGTGTCGGTGCGGTCCGGTTCGGCCATGTCGATGCCGGGCATGATGGATACCATCCTCAACCTCGGGCTGAACAACGACACGCTCAAGGGGCTGATTGCACAGACCGGCAATGAACGCTTTGGCTGGGACGCATACCGGCGCTTCATTCAGCTGTTCGGCAAGGTGGCGCTGGGCGTACGCGATGAGGAATTCGATGCCGAGTTCGAAGCGGTAAAACAGAATGCGGGCGTCAAGCAGGACATAGCGCTCAGCGCGCGTGACCTGCACGAGATCTCGGAGCGATTCCTTGCTGTGGTGGAGCGCGTCACCGGCCACCGGTTCCCGGATGATCCGATGCAGCAGCTGGAGATTGCTATCAAGGCGGTGTTTAACTCCTGGATGGGTAAGCGCGCCGTGGACTATCGCCGCGAATTCAACATCACTCCGCAGATGGCCAATGGTACCGCCGTCAACGTGGTCACCATGGTGTTCGGCAATCTCGGTGATGATTGCGCCACCGGCGTGGGCTTCACCCGCTACCCCGACACGGGTGAGAACCGCATGTTCGGCGAATACCTGGTGAATGCTCAGGGTGAAGACGTGGTGGCCGGCATTCGCACGCCAAAACCCATCGATGCCCTGCAGGAAGAGATGCCCGAGATGTACCGTGAGCTGCAACAGCTGCGCGACCGACTGGAGTCCCATTACAAGGAAGTGCAGGATTTCGAATTCACGATTGAGAGGGGGCGTTTGTACTGCCTGCAGACGCGCAATGGCAAGATGAACGCCGTAGCGCTGGTGCGCACGTCGGTGGAAATGATGCGCGAAGGTCTGATCAGCAAGGCCGAGGCGCTGTTGCGTATCCAGCCGCAACTCCTGGAGCAGCTGCTGTTTCCGCGCCTCGACCCTTCCAGCCGGGTCGCGCCGGTCGCTCGCGGACTCCCGGCCTCACCAGGGGCTGCGGTTGGTCACGCCGTCTTCGATGCCGACCGTGCCGAGCAGCAGGGCAGGGGAGGTCAGCGGGTCATCCTGGTGCGCGAGGAAACCAAGCCGGAGGATATACACGGGTTCTTTGCCTCACAGGGCATTTTGACAGCGCGCGGCGGAAAAACATCGCACGCGGCGGTGGTGGCGCGAGGCATGGGTAAACCCTGCGTGGCCGGGGCCGAAGGTATTCGCGTGGATGTCGCTATGCGCAAGGCCTTTGTTGGCGATCACACCATCAGTGAGGGTGACCTGATCACCCTCGATGGCACCACCGGTGACGTCTACCTGGGGGAGATTGCGATGATCGAGGCCGAGTTTTCCTCGGAACTGAAAACACTGCTCCAGTGGGCGGATGAATCCGCCCGTCTCGAGGTCATGGCCAATGCCGATACGCCGCACGATGCCGAGCAGGCGCTCAAGTACGGTGCCATGGGAATCGGACTTTGCCGGACAGAGCGCATGTTTAACGCGGGGGACAGGCTGCCGATTGTTGTCGAAATGATTGTCGCCGAGACCACCGATGCGCGACAGAAGGCGCTGGACAAGTTGCTGCCCATTCAGCGCGATGATTTCAAGGGCCTCTTCAAGACCATGGCGCCGCGGCCGGTCACCATCCGGCTGCTGGACCCGCCGATCCACGAATTTCTGCCCTCTGAGCAGCAGCTGGTCGACGAACTGGAGCAGCTTCGCCACCTGAAGGAAACGGTGATGGGAATGAACGTTCTCGCCGAGGCCGTGCGCTTCATGTACAGGGGGAACGACGGCCCCCGGGTCGAATGTCTGACCGACCCGCGCCTGGTCGATGAGGCCATCGAAAAGAAAGAGACCATGCTGAAGAAAGTGCGCGCACTGTATGAAGTGAACCCGATGCTCGGCCATCGCGGCGTACGTCTCGGACTGACGTTCCCGGAGATCTACTCGATGCAGATCAGCGCAGTGCTGGAGGCCGCGGCCGAATGCATCCGGGAAGGGTTTGATGTGCACCCGGAAATCATGGTGCCGCAGGTGTGTACCGCCCAGGAGCTGAAACGCGTCAAGAGCTATGTCGATGCCGTATACAGCGTGGTGGAACACAAGTACGGTATCAAGGTGGATTTCAAGTTTGGCTCCATGATGGAAGTGGTCCGCTCCTGCATGCGTGCCGGCAGTCTCGCCGAGGAAGCCGAGTTCTTTTCCTTCGGCACCAACGATCTTACCCAGGCCGCGTTCTCGTTTTCCCGCGAGGATGCCGAGAACAAGTTCCTGCCCATGTACAACGAGCGAGGTGTCCTGCAGGACAACCCCTTCGAGGTACTCGACACCAAGGGCGTGGGTAAACTGATGGAACTGGCGGTCGGCTGGGGCAGACAAACCCGGCCCGATATGAAAGTGGGCATCTGCGGCGAGCACGGGGGTCACCCGGCGTCCATCGGATTCTGTCACAAAATCGGTTTGAGCTATGTGTCCTGCTCCGGTCCACGCGTCCCCATCGCCCGCCTCGCCGCGGCACACGCCGCGTTGCTGGAGTCACCGGCCTGACAGGGGAACCAACCTGCAACGGGTGGGCATGGTATTAGTTTGCAAAATACAGAGAGTTAGCGCTTGCAGTCTTCCCGCGCCGGGACGCGCCCGGGGGTGAGAGGGCTGCTTAAGGGAGGGGCGCAAGGGCCGCTCCGGCGTGCGCTTTTCGGTGCGTCGAGGTCGTCCTGCGGGGACTGAAATTAAGCATTTACTAATACCCGGTTGACTGGATATAATGATAACCATTCTCGTTTAACTGGATGGTGAGCATGGCTCGTCAAATCCTCAGTGAGACCCCGGTAGGGCGCAAGGTGCGCCTGGTGGCGATCGACGGTGGTCGCCAGCTGGTGCGTCGCTTGCTCTCCCTGGGCCTGTCAGTCGGCGCGGAGATCGAAATACTGCACCATCGTGGCAGCGGAGTGGTTGTCGCCAGACAGGGCAACCGGGTCGCCCTGGGCAAAGGCATTGCCGAAAAGGTCTATACCGAGGTGCCTGACTGATGGGCGGCTGCTGCGAGTCCGGTAGCGGCGCCGCGAAGGCCAAAGCCGCGTTGACCATTGCGCTGGCCGGCAACCCGAATTGCGGCAAGTCAGCCCTGTTCAATACCTTCACGGGCATTCGACAGAAGACCGGCAACTGGCCCGGTGTCACGGTGGAGCGCAAGGAAGGGCGTTTCGAGCTGGACGGGCGCGAAGTCGCTGCCATAGACCTGCCCGGCATCTATTCGCTGGATGCCAGTTCGCTCGATGAAGAAGTGACCCGCGACTACCTGCTGTCGCGGGATGCGGATCTCATCGTCAATGTGGTTGATGCGGCCAACCTGGAACGCAATCTCTACCTCACGGTGCAGCTGCTGGAAATGGGTGTGCCGGTTGTGCTGGCGCTGAACATGATGGATGTGGCGCGCAAGCGCGGTATCCAGATCGACACCGGCCTGCTGGCGGAAAAGCTGGGTTGCCCGGTGGTGCCGGTGGTGGCCGTCACTCGTGAGGGCATCACGGAATTGAAGGCACGCATGCTTGCGGTTGCCGACGGGCGCGAGCGGGGCGGTTTTTCGCTGGCACTGGACGAGGTCGTCGAGCAGGCCGTCTGCGACATTGCAACCGGGTTCGATGTGCAGCCGGAGGCCAATCGCCGCTGGCTGGCAATTAAACTACTGGAAAACGACGAGGGCGATACAGCGCTGTCGCCCGCCCTGGCGGACAAAGCTGCTGAATGGCGCCGCCAGGTCATGGATCGGGCCGGCGAGGATGCGGACATTCTCATCGCCGATACCCGCTACAGCCACGCGCATGCGCTGGCACAAGCAGTTATGCGCAATCGTGGCAGGGTTGCGCGCACACTCAGCGACCGGATTGACCGCGTGGTACTGGGCAAGTGGACGGGTATCCCGTTGTTCCTTGCCATTATGTACCTGATGTTCCTGTTTACCATCGATATCGGCGGCGCCTTTGTCGATTTCTTCGATGGCGCCGCAAACGCGCTGTTTGTCTCGGGCTTCGGCCAGCTGCTGCAGAACGCGGGCTTGCCCGACTGGGTGCGAGTATTCCTCGCCGACGGCGTCGGTGGGGGCGTACAGATTGTCGCCACCTTTATTCCCATTATCGCTGCCCTGTATGTGTTTCTTTCGATACTGGAGGACAGTGGCTACATGGCGCGCGCGGCTTTCGTTATGGACCGCTCCATGCGCGCCATCGGCTTGCCGGGCAAGGCTTTCGTACCGTTGATCGTGGGCTTCGGCTGCAACGTGCCGGCGATCATGGCGACCCGCACACTGGAAAACGAGCGCGAACGCAAACTGACCATCCTGATGAACCCGTTCATGTCCTGCGGTGCGCGCCTGCCGGTATACGCGCTGTTTGCTGCGGCGTTCTTCCCCGCATCCGGGCAGAACGTGGTGTTCGCCCTCTACCTGACGGGCATCGCGGTTGCTATCGCCACCGGCCTGCTGATGAAGCGCACCCTGTTGCCCGGCAGCAGCAGCGGCTTCATGATGGAACTGCCGCCCTATCATCTGCCCACACTCAAGGGCATCCTGCTGCGTGCCTGGGACCGTGTAAAGCTGTTCCTCAAGGAAGCCGGCCAGGTGATTATCGTCATGGTGCTTGCCCTGAACCTGCTCAACTCAATCGGGACCGACGGCTCTTTCGGCAACGAGGACAGTGAAAGTTCGGTACTCAGCGCCGCGAGCCGCGTGATGACACCGGTGTTTGCGCCGATGGGTATCAAGGAAGACAACTGGCCGGCCGTGGTCGGGGTTTTTTCCGGAATCCTCGCCAAGGAGGTCGTGGTGGGGACGCTCGACAACCTCTATGCCAGCCTGGCCAGCGACAACTCGGGGAGCAAAGCCGGCGAAACGGGTATCTGGCGGCAACTTGTGGATGCCGCGGCGACCGTTCCGGCTAACCTGGCCGCCGTGGGCGATAAACTGCTTGATCCCATGGGTGTGGAAATCGGCGATGTCAGCGATACCCATGCGGCGGCTGCGCGGCAGGGTGTCGACGAAGGGGTGTTCGGCGCCATGGTTACCCGCTTTGACGGTCAGGCCGGCGCGTTTGCCTATTTGTTGTTCGTACTGCTTTATTTCCCTTGCGTGGCGACCATCGGAGCCATCCGGCGCGAGGCGGGCCGGACCTGGGCGGCCTTTGTGGCGACCTGGACGACCCTGGTCGCCTATGTAACGGCGGCCAGTTTCTACCAGATTGCAACGTACACGGCACACCCGGCGGCGTCTGCTTTTGTTTTGTCGGTGTTGTGGGGCGGTTTTGCACTGCTGGTGCTGGGGTTGCGCCGCTGGGGACAGCGCCGCCGTGAACCGGTGACTCAACCGGCGCAGGTCGAAGCGTGATTCTCTCCGATATCCGTCGGTACCTCGAACAACGCGGGCAGGCGAGCGTTTTCGATATCGCCATGCATTGCGATACCCAGCCGGATGCCGTGCGCGGCATGCTGCAAGTGTGGGTTCGCAAGGGCCTGGCCTACAAGCTGCCGACCAGTCCCGGCTGCGGCAGCGGGTGCACAAAATGTGATAGCGCTGCAACCGAGGTCTATGCCTGGCGCACGGCTCCCGCGCCGGCAGCCGCGGTTGAGTGCGTGCTGAGAGACTGTCGCAAGGGTTGCTGACGTGGCGTCAGCAGGATTTCCGCTCAATTGCCCTGACTCTCCGTCACGGCCGCTCCCAGGCTGCCGTTCAACGTCCCGAGGCGGGACCAAAAAACTCTCTTGACCACCCGGGCGTTGCTTAAACGCTGCCGAACGCCAGGAATGGTGTCCGGTCGCTCTTCTCACGGCCGTCGTCTCAGCGTTCCACCCACGGTAAGGGAGAAAAGCTGCCCAGCGACTGCCGGCGCCACCACTGCCCGGTGCGGGCGCGCTCTTCGGCATCGGTAAACTCGTAACGGTAGGCGTAGACGCGGATGTAGCGTGGCGCTTCATCGGGAAAAGGATTGTTTTTGAGGAGTGCCGTTACCGGGGGCGAATTCCTCAACAGAGCCTGGAGAAACTCGTAAAACCACGGCAGGTGTACCGGGCCGAGTGTCACGAACCACATCTGCCAGTCCAGTCGCGGCTGAAACGGAATGACGACAGGGGGGCGTCTCTTCAGGTCTCCGGGTTTGTATTTGAATTCGTAGCGCCGCCAGTCCTTGCCGTCGATTGAACCCACCAGTTCCAGTTCAATGCGCTGCGTTTTCATGGTGGGGAACACATGGTAGCTGCTTACCACCCGGTAGGCTTCGGCATAGTCGAGCACCTTGCCCATCGGGCCGGTCACGGCTTGCATTTTAATGAGTTCCCAGAGATGTCCCGCGCTCGCCAACAGGATGACTGCTGCGAGCCCCCCTGTCGCTACACGGATGGCCGCCGGCGGCGAGCCGACCGGCCCCCCCTCAGTCGCAAGCTTTGCCTTCAGCCAGGACGGGGTCTTTTTCTCCAGCGCCTGGTCATCGAACAGGAACAGGCACAGGGCGATAGTCAGGAAGTTGATCCAGTTGTGGTTGCTGGTCAGGATGATCAGCACTTGCCAGAGTATCGTCAGCCAGGCGGCGGCGAAGCGCCAGCGCCGTGGCAGGAACATCATGAAGGGGACCACCAGTTCGACAAACAGCGTCCCAGCGGTGCCGGTTTTCAACAGCCATTCCGGTAGCTGGTTGGCGTACCAGGCCAGTGGGGTCGGCAGTGGCTGGACCTGGAAGTAGTAATTCAGCGCCGTAAGTCCCGACCAGGTGGGGTCACCGCTGGTGAGCTTGGAAAGCCCCGACATGAAGCGTAGCCGAAACAACAGCCAGCGGAACAACAGCACCACTACCCGGGAACGTGGTGTGAGGAAAATTGCCAGAAAGCCGCTCTCCAGCAGGAGACCGTCCCACTGAAAGTTCATAAACGGCTGGCAGGCGTGGTAGATCGACAAGTACAGTACGTAGGCCACGATCAGGGCCGTGCGTTGCCAGCGCCCCAGAATGATCAGCACGGCCGCAGCGCACCCCGACCAGGCGGCGCCGCTGAGCGCGGTATCGCTGCTGTTCAGCCAGAACAGCGTCGGCAAGCGCAGATAGTCGGAAATGCCGGGCGAATTGACGCTGGCCAGTTTCTGCGCAAATGGCAGGATGCCCTGACTGCCGGCCAGTCCCAGTATCTGTGTGGCGATGGAAAAAAATGCGATCAGGTAGATCACGCCAAGCAGGCGCAAGAACAACTCAGATACCAGGCGGTAGCTGTTGCCTGTGTCCATGTTCATATGGCATCCAGCCAGCGCCGGAGAACTGCGCAGGCAACCGCCCCGGATGATTTTCCGGTGATGATGAATGGTCCTGTAGTGGCCACTCCGGCGTCATCCGCGTGGATCGGATGACGCCGGGAATGCTCCCTACCGGTCTGTTTCTTACTTATCGCTGGACTGAGTGCTGCCCTGCTGCGGCGCCGCGGGTGCCGCGTACGGTACCCCGTACGGCGCGCCGTAGCCAGGATAGCCTCCGTAGCCGTAGCCGGGGTAACCGCCCCAGCCATAACCGGGATAACCACCCCAGCCATAGGGGCCGTAACCGTCATAGCCATAATAGCGGTTGTAGCCGTACCCACGACCATAACCACGACCGGATCCATGACCACTGAAGTTCATGTTGAAGTCACCGTCACCCCACAGGTCGCCAAGGCCGTCACCCCAGCCGTTGTTGCCCCAGCCATTGTTCCAGGGACCACCGCCCCAGGGGCCGCCCCACCAGGCCTGCGCGCTGCTCATCGGCAATGCGGCGGCGCCGGCGATCACACAGGCAAGCAGCGTTTTGTTTAAGTGTTTCATATGTATACCTCCGACTTTTCAAGCTGATCCAAATACAGCCAGGTTTTTTGGCTACGGCCGAGGACCCGCCATAACAGCGGTGATGCCTATCGCGGCCAATTAAAAAATAGTACAAACGGCTAGTTTTTCATTGACAATCGTCAATTAAAGAAGGGCGTCAAACCTGTTTCTGGTCAAGGGAATGGCCGGGGTATTGCCGCTGGTATTGTCGGAGCAGCTCGCTGAAGCGTTCCGGGGTAACGGGTTCGCTGATCAGGTAACCCTGGATCTGGTCGCACTGCCAGCTCTCGAGCATTTGCTTCTGGGCATCGGTTTCCACGCCTTCGGCAACCACCTCCAGCCCGAGTTTGTGCGCCAGAATAATCGTCGTGGAGACGATCGCCTGCGCATAACTGTCGTCCACCATGTCTGCGACAAACGACTGATCAACCTTGAGCGCGTCTATCGGCAGT
>JASFNS010000003.1:0-18568 GCA_050116915.1 Thiogranum sp.
CATGGGCACCGAGATCTGCGGGTCTTCCTGACGCGGCGTGAACATCAGACCCAGCAGACCGACAAACAGCGCCGCCAGCATGACCAGCGGGGTGATCGGTGAGTCGATAAAGCTGTTGCCGATGTTACCGGCAATGCCCAGCGACTTGTTTTCCAACTCAAGCCGATCGCTGATCTCGAGCTCTTCCGGGCTCTTCCCCTCCTCGCCCTGGTTCTCGATCTTGTCTTTTTCGTCCGTCATTTTTTGGGCACCGTGTTGTCCAGCGAATCAGTCAGAACGTTGACCCCATTCTCTCGAAGAACCCGATGGCGGCATGGCGTATATACGCTCACCCACTTTCAGGCCGGACAGCACCGCCACATCGTGACCGCTCACGTAGTCACCAACACGGATCAGGCGCAGCTCCTTGCGGTTATTCTCGCCCGCCACGTACACGGCGGGCAGGCTGCCGCGCCAGACTATGGCGGTGTCGGGTATCACCGGAACGTTCTGCATGCTCTGAGACTCCTCGGGCAGCATCACTTCCGCATACATGCCCGGACCGCCCGGCACGCCGACGGGAAGATCGAACTTGACCGTGACCGTGTGACGGACAGGGTCCGCGGTCGGGAAGATCTGTGCAACGCGCGCATCGACGCGCACATTACCCACGTCAATTTTTACCGGCACAAGCATGCCTTTGCGCAACCCGGCCATGATGCGCACCGGTACGTCGACCTCGACCTGCAGGTACGTCAGATCGGCATATTCGACGAGCGGCTGCCCCGGCTGTACCGTGTCACCCTGCTCCACCATCTTCTTGACAATGACCCCGTCAAACGGCGCAAAAGAACGCGTATCACGCAGCTTGGCGTCGATTTGCTGCAGCTGGGACTGGGCCGCCGCCAGTTGCGACTGGGCCTGGCTCAACTGGGTGCCGCGGCTATAGAGAGTGGCCCGTTCGTCCACCCAGCGGTTGCCGCCGACGCTACCGGGCATGAAAGTCTGGCCGAACGGCTGGGTGAACATCTGGTCGAACATACTGGGCATGCCCATGCCGCCCGAACGCGAGATGCTGCGGTCCTGTGGCGACCAGACTTCGCGGTCGTACTGGACCTGGGCATTGGCGATCTGCGCCTGCGCCACCGCGATCTGCGACTGCACCTCGCGGCGCTTGGCGAGCAGCTGGGAGTCATCGATGCCGACGAGAATATCGCCCTTTTTGAACTTGTCGCCTTCGGTGCCCGCGATCATGTCGACACGCCCGGGGATCTGTGCGGTGAGGGTCACTTCCTTGTAAGCCACGACCGTACCGCCGAGAGTTACGGCGCTTGCCGCACTGCCGGCCTGGACGGTGACAATCTGATCGCCACCGCCGACGTTCTGCGCCGACACCGCGTGGGCGGTGAGACCCAGCGTCATTGCCAGCAGCGCACTGAAAACCCCGGTCACCAGGCGATGCCAGCCGCGCCGGGTGTTTGAATCCCCGGCCCGCGCGATACGTTGCACCCGCGCAACCGGTTGTTTACATAGTGACGCCACGGCTGTCTCCTCAGACACTCAAACTGTTGTTAGTCGACCATGCAAAACGCAATTCTTGGTGTTCTTCAGAATCATGCAGGCCGCTTTTGCTAAAGGTACGGAGCAAGCTTTATACCAACATGGTACTGCCCTGTTTTCCCTGCTAAAATAACAACTAGCCACATGTTCAGGTGCAACATTGCGTTTAATAAACAGCTTTCAAATAACATCCTTACTTCCTGATTAAGATGAAATTCGGTGGTCGCCATGAAGTGTGCAACACCACTGCAACGGATTCGCAGAGTTGCAACGGAAAAGTGTTGCAGATTGACGTGCATCAATACCCTAAGCTGTATAAAAAATGTACGATGCACGGAGTTGATCCGATGACTCGTCTGGGCGCTGGGGACAAGCGGCCAGGGAGACAAGCTGAAAGATAACGATATGTCGGAGGAGCAGGTGCGATGAACGCCTTAGAGCAATTCACACCCTTGATGGATGCGGTTATTTCGCATATCCACGAAGGTGTCATTTTGACCGACTACAAAGGCAAGATCCTGTTTCATAATCCGGCGGCCGATGAACTGCTGGGGTTCCCGAAGTTCGACAGCGTGGGAGAGATACAGGCGGCGACCGGTATCGATCTGCACAAATCCCTGACTGCGCCTGCCAACAGCGAGCTGGTGACCGGGCGCACCGTCATCGACCGGCAGCGCTTCGAGCAACGCATTACCTGCAATGGCAGAACCCGTTTCCTGGAAGTCAACGCGACCATGGTGCCGGTACCCGGGGAGCCCGCCCCGCTCCACCTGATGGTGATGTCAGACATTACCGACAGGCGGCGCCTGCAGGCGGTATTGAACGACAGCCGGACCTCCGGGTTGATTACCCAGGATCCGCGGATGATGGAAATTGCCGCCATGATCGAACACATCGCACCGACCCGCGCATCGGTGCTGTTGCAGGGCGAATCCGGCACCGGCAAGAGCCTGCTGGCGCGCATGATCCACAACAAGAGCAAGCGCAAGGGCACGCCCATGGTAGAAGTCAACTGCGCCGCGATACCGGAAACACTGCTGGAATCGGAGTTGTTCGGCCACGTCAGGGGCGCGTTTACCGGCGCCACCCAGGATCGCGAGGGTCGCTTGCAGGCGGCCGACGGCGGTGCCCTGTTCCTGGACGAAATCAGCGAACTGCCGTTGCACCTGCAACCCAAATTGCTCAAGGCACTGGAAGAGCAGAGCTTTGAGATGGTTGGCTCCGACAAGACCGTCAAGGTTGATGTGCGCATCATTGCGGCCTCCAACCAGAACCTGCGCGACCTGGTGGACGCCGGCGATTTTCGCGCCGACCTCTACTACCGACTGGCGGTCATCCCCGTGGAGATCCCCGCGTTGCGCGATCGGCCCGGCGATATTCCGCTGCTGATTCGGCATATCTGCGATCAACTGGTGAGCCGCGGCTACCCGGCCAACATCGAATGCGACGAAGAGGCCATGCAGCTGATGATGGACTACCCGTGGCCCGGCAACGTTCGCGAACTGACCAACGCCGTCGAGCACGGCATGATCCTCGCCAAGAACGGGCGGGTGACCGCGAGCGCTCTGCCTTTCGATATCCGCCATTATCACAAGCACAACAACCAGGCCGCGGTGCGCGGTCAGCAGGCGGCCTCTGGCAGCCCGGCTGCGGTGGAAACCGACCCGCATAAAAGAGAGATTCTGGACGCACTCGAAGACAGCGGTGGCAATCGCGCCGAGGCGGCACGCAAACTGGGTATCGACCGCAGCACGCTGTGGCGCCGCATGCACCGCTTAAACCTGATCTAGGCCGCCGGGTCGGCGCACCAGACAGAAAAATAGGTGCTTATATCCAGTTCTGTAACAGATGGTTACAGAACAATCCTGAAAGTTCCCTTGAAATACGCATTAGCGCACCCTAATATACTTGCCAGGAAAACTGGTAAAGGGAGCGAATGATGTTTTTAGACACGTTTACCATCGCGGGCGCCATTGTTGCCGTCATTCTGATCGTCGCCACACTGGTGATGACAGGCTGCTGCAGAAAGCGCGGCTAACCATTCCCGGGGATCCAGCATCCCTGGTCACATGCGGGCATTGACCCCCCGTCCTCTCAACCTCTAGAATCCGCGTTTCCAATCAACGGGCGATTAGCTCAGCGGGAGAGCACTGCCTTCACACGGCAGGGGTCGCTGGTTCGATCCCAGCATCGCCCACCAAACCAATCAATGCGGTTGGAAACCACTACACTCCCCCGTATTGGTTTCCAACTGCTTGTCGGCAAATAACACTTATTGCGCCAGGCGGCCAGAGCCGGGCGTACAAAAACCTTACCCCTCAATTCCCCCGACAGTCATCGGGCTGACCAGGCGCTGTCCCGACGTCGTTGGCAGGCCGGCGCTCAAAGACAGTGGAGCCTTCGCCGACCGCGCTCCGCGTCACGCGGAAGCCGGGAAACTCCGTCTGCCAGCGGCGCACCATTTCCCGCTCGTCGCTGCGGTTGGTGTCGTCCACAAACACCAGCGCGTCGGCGGACAGCCGAGCGATCAGCAGCGGCAGCGCGGGATAGCGCGCCAGCGGCTGCACCTTGCGCGGCGGGCCATCGACAATGAGCATGTCCACCGGCACATCGATGCCGTTCAGTGCCCCCGGGTCATACCAGCTATGGCTCCTGCCGTTAACGGTTTGCGGTACCAGCGGCGCGTCCACCACGTCGACAAACGCCTCCAGGCCGTGCAGACGCAGCTGGTCACGGGTCGACTCACTGTAGCGTGGGTCGTGTTCCAGTGAGATCAGCCTGCCACATCCCAGGTCGCGCAGGCACAGTGCTGCAATCAGGGTCGAAGTGCCGGAACCCAGTTCCACGACGAGGCGTGGCTTGCGGGTGCGGATCAGGCCTACCAGCGTAGCGGCGGCGTCGGGAAACAGGGCTGCGCTGTCGAAGGCCGGCAGCGGCTGGTCGTTACTCAGGTGCTTGTGCAGAAACAACAGGGACTGGCTCTGTTGCAGCTGCTCGGCGAGCGCGGTGCGCAGCCGGCGCATAGCGGCCAGCACCAGGGCTGCGAGCAGCCCCAAGGCCACGGCCAGTGCCGGCACCGTGGCGACCGGCCCTTCGGTCCACCAGCCGAGGCCATACAGGACCATGAACAGGACGGTGATGCCGACCACTGCGTTGCGTTCGTCCGCCTTGAGCAGCGCGGGGGACGACTTCGAAACGCTTTGCTGCGCCGGCATGATCAATCACTTAATCCAGGGACGAGGCCGGTATCTTGTACCACGCCCGGGGGACACTGCAAGCCAGCCGCAACCCGAGCCGGGCGTGGGCGTCATCAGCGGGACACAGGGCCCCGCTCCTGCCGGGCGCGCGGCAGTCCGGCCCGGCTATCGGCCGCGATAGCCCTCGCCCACCAATTCCCATACCATGACGCCCCCTGCAACCACCGGAGTCGGCCCGACCGGGATGACCGAAGATGCTGGAAGTTCTTGTGCAAATGGGCGGCCTGATTGTCTGCGGCATAGCCTGGCGCTGGTTGCGGCCGGCCGGGCTGGAGCCGGCGAATACGCGCAAGGTCCTGACGTCGGTGGTGTACTACCTGCTGCTGCCGGCGCTGGTACTGTCCGTGCTCTGGCAGGCGGAGCTGGGCAGCACGACATTGCTGATCAGCTTGTCCGGAGTGTTTACAGTGTTCTGCGGTGTGCTGCTGAGCTGGCTGTCGTGCCGCTTCTGTACATCCCCGCCCGCGGTGAGCGGCGCTATCATACTGGCGGCAACTTTCCCCAACGTGACCTACCTCGGGCTGCCGGTTCTGGAAGCCACGTTCGGCGCCTGGGCACGCAGCGTCGCGATCCAGTTCGATCTGTTTGCCTGTACCCCGTTGCTGTTTACGCTGGGCGTACTGGTTGCTGCGCGTTACGGCACCTCACCGGCGGGGGTTACCGGTATGATGCGCGAACTGCTGCGCATTCCGGCGCTCTGGGCGGGTGCCGCGGCGGTATTGCTGAATCTGCTCGGCGTCCACATGCCCTCCCTGCTCGGTGGTTTTCTGGCATTACTGGAGCGCGGCGTGGTGCCGCTGATGCTGTTTTCTCTGGGGCTCAGTCTGGAGTGGAACCGCGGCCAGTGGCGCAAACTGTCGACCCTGGTGCCCGTGGTTGTGTTGCGACTGCTGCTGGTACCGGCAGCCGCCACGCTGTTTGCGTCGGCGATCGGCCTGTCCGGGGAGTGGCACGCAGCGGTGGTCATGGAAGCGGCCATGCCCAGCATGGTGCTGGGCATCGTTTTCTGCGATCGTTACAACCTGGACGTCGGCCTGTACGCGACGGCGGTGACCGTGACTACGGTTTTCAGCCTGGCGACCCTGCCGGTGTGGTACCACTGGCTGTCTATCTGAGCTTCCCGCTGTCGCCCCGCGATAGCGGCCTCTGGGCTATACTTTCAGGAGCAGCCTGCACCATAATTTCAGCAACCCGGCCGCGGCCGGGCTTGCCCACAACGAGAAGCATGCACAATGGCACACAGCGAAAAGGATACAGGGCGCGCGGTTGTACGCATGTCGTCACTCGCCGCGGCTGGCGACACCACAGCTGAAGCCCGCTCTGACCCGCCCCACGGCGAACCGGTTGCGACGGACAAGCCGCCAACCCGGACGTCCGGCGCACCGACCGACGTAAGTCTGGATTCCCCCGAACTCTACCTCAATCGGGAATTGACCTGGCTGGCTTTCAACCGCCGGGTGCTGAGTATGGCGGCCGATTCCCGCACGCCGCTGCTCGAGCGCGTCAAGTTCGTGGCCATCGTCGGAAGCAACATCGATGAGTTTTTCATGAAGCGCATCGGCGGGCTCAAACAACAGATCGCCGCGGGCATTCGCACGCCCACGGAGGACGGGCGCACGCCGGCCGAACAGGTTGTCGAGTGTCACGAAGAAATACGCAGCATCCACGTCGAACAGAACCGGATCCTGCGGGAACTGCTCGCACTGCTGGCTCAGCAGGGCATCCAGCTCAGTACCTACGCGCAACTGGAAGACGGCGAACAGCAGGCTCTCCGCGAGCACTTCATTGCCAATATCTTCCCGCTGCTGACACCTTTGGCGATGGACCCGGGCCATCCCTTCCCGCTTATTTCCAACCTCGCCCTCAACCTGCTGGTGACCTTGCGTCACCCCGGCGGCAGCATGTCGCATATCGCCCGTGTCAAGGTGCCGGTGCTCAAGGATATCGCCCCGCGTTTCCTGCGTGTCGGCGACAAGAATACCTTCGTGACACTGGACGACCTGATTACCAACAACCTGGACCTTCTCTTTCCCGGCATGGAAATCCTCTCCTGTGAATTGTTCCGGGTCACGCGCAATGCGATCGTCGAAGTCGAGGAGGAGGAAGCCGACGACCTGCTGGCGATGATAGAAACCGAATTGAGAGACCGTCATTTCGCCCCCATCGTGCGCCTGCAGGTGGGCAGGGGCATGAACCCTCAGCACCGTGGCATGCTGGCGGCTGAACTCGGCCTCGATGCCGATGCCGATGTGTTCGAGGTCGAGCAACTGATGGCGATGCGCGATCTGCTGGAAATTTCGAGCCTCGATATTCCCGAGTTCCGCGACCCGCCGCACAAAGCCATCGACCATGCCCGGCTGGCGCACGACCGGCGTAACATATTCCATATCATTCGTTCGCGCGGCGCGATGCTGCTTCAGCACCCCTACGAGTCATTCAACACCAGCGTCGAGCGCTTCCTGACTACCGCCAGCGAAGACCCCAAGGTCCTGGCTATCAAAATGACGCTGTACCGCACCTCTTCGGAAGGCGGCATCATCGGGTCGCTGGTCAAGGCCGCCCTCAATGGCAAGCAGGTGGCGGTGCTGATCGAGTTGAAGGCGCGTTTCGACGAAGCCGAAAACATCCGTTGGGCCCGACGCCTGGAACAGGCCGGCATCCATGTGACCTACGGGCTGGTCGGATTGAAAACGCACAGCAAGGTCACGCTGGTTGTGCGCAAGGACTACAACGGGCTGCGTCGCTACGCCCACATCGGAACGGGCAACTACCACACGGGCACGGCACGCCTCTACAGCGATCTCGGCATGCTGACCTGCGACAGCGAGATCACCCAGGATCTTACCGAGCTGTTCAACTATCTCACCGGCTACTCACCACCGCCGCGCTACCGGAAGATCCTGACCGCCCCCTATACCCTCAAACAGGGAATACTCGAAAAGATCGAGCGCGAGATAAAATGTCACCGGCAGGAACAGGAAGGACATATCCAGCTGAAGGTCAATGCGCTGGAAGACGTCGATATCATCAGGGCGCTGTACCGGGCGGCACATGCCGGTGTCAAGATCGACCTGATTGTGCGCGACACCTGCCGCCTGCGGCCGAAGCTACCGGGACTCACCGAGAACGTATGCGTGATCAGTGTCGTCGGCAGATTCCTGGAGCATGCGCGCATCTACTACTTCCGCAATGGCGGTGACGAAGAGTACTACATCGGATCGGCCGATCTGATGAAGCGCAACCTCGAGAGCCGCGTAGAAGTGGTCGCGCCGGTGGAGGACGACAAACTGCGACAGGAACTGCGCCTGATCCTGGACGCCCAGCTCTCGAGCCGCAGGCACGCCTGGGAGATGCAGGCCGATGGGCAGTATATCGAGCGCACCGACAGCAGCGGCAAGGAAGCGCCGAGTGCCCAGGAAATATTCATCCAGCTTGCACAAAAACGCAAAGCCGCCGCAGCCAAACACCGGCAGGCGAAACTGCGCGAGAAACTACTGATCTATTTTCACAAGCGGCTGCATATCGAGAGCTGACTGTTCGGGGGCCGTGGCTTGCCCGGGCGGCAATCGTCAGCCCGCTCGGGTCATCTGAGCCACCGACTACTTCAAAGACTTTTGAAGTTTATCGCATAAGTCATTGATAATCTTTGTTCTTGCATATCGTTTGTCATTACCTTCCACCAGTGTCCAGGGCACACTGCGGGTGCTCGTGTGCTGCACCATATCGTTGGCGGCAAGCTCGTACTCGAGCCATTTCTCACGATTGCGCCAATCGTCGTCGGTAAGCTTCCAGCGCTTGTAAGGTGTCTGCTCGCGCGCCTTGAACCGCGCCAGCTGTTCGTCCTTGGTAATGTGAATCCAGTACTTGGCCAGCACGATGCCGTGATCGATCAGCTGCGCCTCGAAATCGTTTATCTCCGCATAGGCCCGCTGCCATTCCTGCTCGCTCGCCAGTTCCTCCACGCGTTCCACTAAAACACGCCCGTACCAGCTGCGGTCAAAGATCGTCATGCGTCCGGCCCGCGACAGGTGACGCCAGAAGCGCCACAGATAGTGCCTCGCCCTTTCTTCATCGCTGGGCGCGGCGACCGGCAGGACCTGAAAGCTGCGCGCATCGAGCGCCGCGGTGACCCGGCGTATCGCGCCGCCTTTTCCGGCTGCATCGGGCCCCTCGAATACCAGAATCGTGGAAACCTTTTGCTCCTTCGCCTTGCGGTGCAACTGATTGAGCTTCGCCTGGCAGGCCTTGAGCTGTTTTTGGTAGCCGGCCTTGGCGAGGTGTTTTGTCATATCCAGGCTGTTCAAGACCGTCATGGTCGACGGTATGTCCGGTCGGCCTTCCGCGGCCCCGGCGGAACCCGCCTCGCCGGCATGCTCCTCGCCGACGATCACCGGACTCTGGACGTCGCGAACCCGCAGCCTTGCCTTGACCTCCTTCTCCAGGCGTACCGCCTCGAGCTGTTTATTGACAGCATCGCGCAGCAGCGTGCCGACGGTCAGGCTGCGGTAGTTGGCGTCTTCGCCCTCGATAACCGTCCAGGGCGCAGTGCCGGTGCTGGTGCGCATGATCGTGTACTCAGCCGCTTCCAGAAATTTGTCGTATATCTCCCAGTGCTTCCAGTCGCGTTCGGTGACGCGCCAGCGGGTAAGAGGGTCCTTCTCAAGCGTATTCAGGCGCCGTTTCTGCGCCTCCTTGCTCAGGTGCATCCAGAATTTCAGCACCGGCGCGCCGTCGTCGGCGAGCGCGTTTTCGAACGCGTTGATCCGGTCCAGCCGGGCAGTGAACTGTGCAATCTCGGTCTTGCGGTAGGCGCGCTCGAGCAGCGGTTGCGAATACCAGGAACTGAGGAAAAACCCGATGCGGCCATAGGCGGGAAGATCGCGCCAGTAGCGCCAGAACTCCGGTCGCTCGCGCTCTTCCTCGGAAGGCTCCGCGTAGGCGCGCGTCACCAGCCAGCGCGGATCCATCCACTCATTGAGCAGATTTACGGTTGCACCTTTGCCAGCCCCATCGACACCGGCGAACACCACGATCACCGGAAATTCACCGGACTCGCGCAGCGCTGCCTGCGCTTCCAGCAACGCCTGCCGCAACGCCGGCTCACGTTGCTTGTATTCGCTTTTGGAAATCTTGCTTCCCAGTTCCGCCGTTCTGAACATCACCTGGCATCCAAACGATAAAACACATTAAGATAGTATAATAACATATTGATATTTCGTTATAATAAATAACTTTATTGAGCAAATATAGCGTCCCTCTGAACTATAGCGAAATCGGGCCTCGCCGCAAAAGTAGAGCCGCGCCGCGACCGCACAACGGCCGGCGGTTCAGGTGTCGAGACCGTGCGCGGCTTCGTTCCCGGTGCCGATACGCTCGTAGCTGGCGATCACCTGCGCGCCAAACAGCAGTATCAGGGCAGCGGCTTCGAGGCTGAGCAGGATAACCACGGCCGTCGCCAACGTGCCATACACGACGTTGACGATCGACAGCGTCGAGAAATACCAGACGAGAATGTGGCGGGTTATTTCCCAGAACACGGCGGCCGTTATGCCACCGATCAACGCGTGCCGCAGCGCAAGGCGGCCTACCGGCATCACCAGGTAGAGCGATGTCAGCAACAGAATCTCTCCAACCACCCCCAACAGGTACATAAAGGTGGTGTTGAGACCCCTGAACGACCACTCGTGACCGAGCAGCGAAACCGTGCCATCAGCGAGCGCGTCAAGGCTGCTGCTCACCACCGTCACCACCAGCAAGCCGAGACCAAGCAACAGGATATAGAGATAAGGCAGGATGGCGGAAACCAGAAACCGGCGGCGCTGGATAGCGACCCGGTGGAAGAAGATCACCGACATGGCGTTTTCCAGCACCGTGAATGCCAGGGAACTGAAAAACAGCAACACCGGCAGGCCCACGATCCCGATGACCTTCCAGTTGACAATAAATACCTCGATCTGGCTCATCAGCGCCTGCGCCCGACCGGGCGCGACCAGTTCCAGGTAGCGCCCTGCGATGTCCAGCAAATGGTGAGGTTCGAGCACCTGTGACAGCAATATCAGAATCAGGGCAAGCATCGGCACAATGGACAACAGCAGGTAGTACGCCACTGCGCCCGCAAGCAGAAACCCCTGGTTGGCGCGGAATCCGGCCACTACCTGGGTAGCAAACCCCAAGGGGTCAGACATCACCGTCTGAACACGAGTTGATGCATGCAGCATGTACAGCGCCCGGGTTGCCGTGCGGAAGGTCGAGAGTATCTTAACCGATCTTGCCCCGTGAGGCCTGCGCCTTTTTTGCGGAACCAGTCCCGGGGGGCTGCGACGAAAATGGACCGATCAGTAGGGTTTGCGCAGTACCATCACCGGTAGCGGCAACAGGGCCAACGCCAGCAACAGCGGCACATAATAGATCATGCCGTTGCTGTAGTCGGCTCCATGGACGAAGCGCTCGCTGATCACCAGCCAGGTGTGCACACCGAGCAGCAGCAGACCGGCGCCCAGGACCAGGCCGGTACGCAGCAGCGGCGCGGCAATGGCATATATCAGATAAGGCAGCAGGCCGGCCAGCATCACCCCGTACAGCAGTTTGTAGCCAGCCGAGTAAAAAGGCACCAGAGCCGATACAAACGACAGGAGCAAACCCGCGACGATTACCCAGTAGGCGGACGAGCGAAGACTGGCGTATGGTTCCATCGCACTGCCTCCCTTTGTTTCAGGCCGGCTCCGTCTCCCGCGAGCAGAGGGCACGGGCCTGCGACTTCATCAGATCAACAATCGCATAAATACCGACGTGTCGGTTGGGGGAAAGATGCTCGCCAAGCTGCAGCTGCTCGAAGATCTCGTCGACATCGATATCCTGAATCGCTGCGGCTGTCTTGCCCGAGCACAGCTCAATCAGCAGGGCCAGCACGCCCTTGATAATCGCCGTGTCGCAGTCACCGTGGTAACGCACATGGGCGGGCCTGTCAGGATCCGGATAGGCCGCCACGTAGACCGTGCTCATGCAGGGTTTGACACGGTTGTCCTCGGTCATCAGAACCTCCGGCATGGCCGGCAGGCCTTCACCCAGCTCTATCAGGTACTGGTAGCGCTGGTCCCAGTCGCCGAGCAGTTCGAAGGTCTCAACGATGTCGGCGAGATCAGTCATAGCAGGTTCTCCACGGTGTGTCTCATACGCTGAAAGACTCCCCGCAGCCGCAGGTGTCGGTCACGTTCGGGTTGCGGAACTCGAAGCCTTCATTGAGCAGATTACTGCGCACGTAATCGATTTCCATGCCGTCGAGTGCCGGCAGGCTGGCGGCGTCCACCACCACTTTGACACCATGACTTTCGAACACCTTGTCGTTGGCGCTGATTTCATCCGCATAATCGACGACGTAGGCGAAACCGCTGCAACCGCTCTTGCGCGTACCCAGGCGTAACCCCAGGCCATGCCCGCGTTTGCCGAGCATGGCCTGTACACGTTGCGCCGCTGTTGTTGTCAGTTCAATGCTCATTGCCTGATATGTCTCCCGTGGTATTGTCGTCGCCAGGGCCTACAGCATGCCCAGTTCCAGACGAGCCTCGTCGCTCATGCACTCCTGCGTCCACGGCGGATCCCAGACCAGTTCGACCTCCGCCGACTCGATGCCCGGAACGCGTTTCACGGCGCGCTCTACCGCACCCGGCATGCTGCCGGCCACCGGGCAGCCCGGCGCCGTCAGGGTCATGCGGATGTGTACGTGGTTGCCGTCTTTGATATCCACCGAATAGATCAGTCCCAGGTCGTAGATGTTCACGGGAATCTCCGGGTCGTACACGGTGCGCAGCGCGCTCACGATCTGCTCTTCGGGCGTGTCGCCGGTGATAGGCGCCGCCTTGGGATTGTCCATTGCGGTGTCCTGGTCGAGAAAACGGATATTGCGCTCGAACATGGCTGTTACTCCCCGCTGTTGCCGATGATGGCGCCCGCCGCCAGGCGCTGGTGCAGACGAGCTTCGACCCGGGCGCGAAATCCGTCCACCGAGCACGCCTGCAGCACTTCGGTGGCAAAACCCAGGCACAACATGCGCCGCGCATCGTCCGCAGCGATGCCGCGCGAACGCAGGTAGAACAATTGCGCCGGTTCCAGCTGACCAACCGTGGTGCCGTGACTGCACTTCACGTCGTCGGCATAGATCTCCAGCTGCGGCTTGGTGTCCACCTCCGCATCCCGCGACAACATCAGGTTGTCGTTGGCGAGCTGCGCGTCGGTCTTCTGGGCGTCGACCTCCACCCGGATACGTCCGTCGAAGACCGCGCGGCCGCGACCCAGCAGTATGCCCTTGAAACGTTCCCGGCTGGTGCACGCCGGTACCGCGTGGCCGATATCCAGGTGGACGTCGGTGAGCTGCGCGTCACCGGCAATATACAACCCGTCGATTTCGCAGCTCGCCCGGGTCTGCTGCATGCGGTTGTGGTATTCGCTGCGCGACCACAGGCCACCGAGACTCACAGCGACGCCGCGGTAGTGACTGGACTGCCCCTGCTGCACGAAGACGTTGCTGATGTGGCGTGCCGCCGCGCTCTCGTCCTGAACGCGGGCATGCTCGAGCTGCGCGCCGGCGCCCAGCAACACTTCCGTGAGGCTGTTGGTGAAACAGGCGGTATCGTCGAGGCTGGCATAGTGCTCCACGACGGTGGCCTCGGCGCCGTCCTCCAGCACCACAAGATTGCGCGGGTGCGCCGCCACGGTCTCCGGACCGGTGGACAGGTACAGCAGTTCGACGGGGCCCGCCAGCGTCGTGCCCGCGGCAATATGCACCCAGGCACCATCGTCGACCAGCGCGGTGTTCAGTGCGGTAAAGCTCGACGCATTCGCCCGCGCCGCCTGCCCCAGCCAGGGCGCAAGCCGCTCCGGCCGCTGTTCCAGGGCACTGTGCAGGCTACCTACCTGCACGCCGGCAGGCAGACCGCTGACTGACGACAACCCCGGCAGACAGCGCCCGTTGATGAACACGAGGCGCGCAACCGCGTCTTTCGCCAGGTGGAAGGCGGCAATTTCCGCGGTGGCAGGCTGCAGCGCAGGTTCGGCGCTTGGCGCCCACGCCTGCTCAAGCACCCGCTCCAGGCTGGTATACCGCCAGGCCTCGTCCTTGCGCGTCGGGAAGCCCTGCCGCACGAAGTGTTCGCTCGCAAGCGCCCGCTGGGTCATCAGCCACCCGGCGTCGCCACCCGGAAGCGATGGTGCGACGTCGTCGATCAATCTGCGATAGCGCTCTACCGGTTCGAGCATGGCATTCATGCCGCAGCCTCCCCGGCGATCCAGCCATAGCCCCGCCGCTCGAGTTCCAGGGCCAGCGACTTGTCGCCCGAGCGCACGATGCGCCCGCCAGAGAGCACGTGAACATAGTCCGGCTCGATATAATCCAGCAGGCGCTGATAGTGGGTTACCAGGATAAAGGCGCGCTGCGGTGAGCGCAGCGCATTGACGCCATCGGCAACCACGCGCAGCGCATCGATATCCAGGCCCGAGTCGGTCTCGTCCAGAATCGCCAGCCGCGGCTCCAGCAGGGCGAGCTGCAGGATCTCGTTACGTTTCTTCTCACCGCCGGAGAAACCCGCATTGACCGAGCGTTTCAGCAGTTCGGGACTCATATTTACCTGCCCGGCCTTGTCGCGCACCACTTTCATGAACGCCGCTGCATCCAGGGCGGGTTCACCGCGCGCTGCGCGTATCGCATTGAGCGACTCGCGCAGGAACACCAGGTTGCTGACCCCCGGCAGTTCCACGGGGTACTGCAGGGCGAGGAACAGCCCCTTGCGCGCACGCTCCTCGACGGACAGGGCCAGCAGGTCCTGATCATCGAAGCGCACCTCGCCTCCCGTCACCGTATAGCCTTCCCGGCCTGCGAGCACGTGCGCAAAACTGCTTTTGCCTGAGCCGTTGGGACCCATAATGGCGTGCACTTCGCCCTCCCCGACTTCCAGGTTCAAGCCGTTGAGAATCGGCTGTTCGTCGACCGAAACCTGCAACTGCTTCACTGTTAACATACTCGATCTCTCCTGTTCCTGTAGCGGCTGTATGCCCACGATTAACCTACTGCGCCTTCCAGGCTGACGCTGAGAAGTTTCGTCGCCTCGGCGGCAAATTCCATCGGCAGCTCTTTGAACACTTCCTTGCAAAAACCGTTGACGATCATGGAAACGGCGTCCTCTTCCGACAGCCCGCGGCTACGGCAATAGAACAACTGGTCATCGCCGATTTTGGACGTGGTGGCTTCGTGTTCCATCTTGGCGCTCGGGTTACGCACCTCGATATAGGGAAAGGTGTGTGCGGCGCTGCGATCACCGATCAGCAGTGAATCGCACTGCGTGTGGTTGCGCGCGTTTTCGGCTTTCGGCGTGATACGCACCAGGCCGCGGTAGGCGTTGCTGCCGTGTCCGGCGGAAATACCCTTGGAAACGATGGTGCTGCGGGTGTTGCGGCCGATGTGGATCATCTTGGTTCCGGTGTCGGCCTGCTGGCGGCCCTTGGTCACGGCCACCGAGTAGAACTCACCGACGGCACCGTCACCACGCAGGATACAGCTAGGATATTTCCAGGTGATCGCCGAACCGGTCTCCACCTGGGTCCAGGATATATGCGAGCGAGCGCCGCGGCAGTCGCCGCGCTTGGTGACGAAATTGTAGATGCCGCCGCGTCCCTGTTCATCGCCGGGATACCAGTTCTGCACGGTTGAATACTTGATGCGTGCGTCGTCCAGCGCGACCAGTTCCACGACCGCCGCGTGCAGCTGGTTTTCGTCGCGCATCGGCGCCGTGCAACCCTCGAGGTAGCTGACGTGACTGCCCTCCTCGGCGATGATCAGGGTGCGCTCGAACTGCCCGGTATTTGCGCTGTTGATGCGGAAGTAGGTCGACAGCTCCATGGGACACCGCACCCCCTTCGGCACGTAGACAAAGGTTCCGTCGCTGAAGACCGCGGCATTCAGTGATGCAAAGAAGTTGTCGCGGTAGGACACCACCGAGCCGAGGTACTGCTGGACCAGCTCCGGGTGTTCGCGCACCGCCTCGGAAATGGCGCAGAAAATCACACCGGCCTCGGCGAGCTTTTTCTTGAACGTGGTGGCCACCGACACGCTGTCGAACACCGCGTCCACCGCGACCCCGGCGAGCGCTTTCTGTTCCTCCAGGGGAATGCCGAGCCTGGCGTAGGTTTCCAGCAGCTTCGGGTCAACCTCGTCGAGCGATGCAGGCCCTGGCCTGGCGCTCGGCGCCGAGTAATAAGAGATCGCCTGGTAATCGATGGGGGGATGGTGCACCGATGCCCACTCGGGCTCGGTCTGCTCGGACCAGTGGCGGTACGCGGCCAGACGCCACTCCAGCATCCAGTCCGGCTCCTGCTTTTTCGCCGAGATAGCACGGACTACGCCCTCATCGAGGCCCGGCGGCAACGTGTCGGTCTGGATATCGGTGACAAAACCCTGCTGGTACTCGCGACGGATCAACTCCTTCACGCCCTGCTTTTCGGCACTCATACATGCGCTCCCTACCTGTCGGCGACCAAACCCGCGCCCCCTTGCGGTGGGGGCGAAAGCCCGCCGGTGTCCCGGTTACCGGCTATTTTTTCCCCGAAATCCATTGGGTTACTTCCGGAGAATTCTTGACTAAAATAGTCAGGTATAGTTTTAGAATACCTGAGTGTTTTAGTCAACATTTCATACCATCGGGTTTTTGTGGTACCAAGGGATCCCAGGGAGCGCGCATGAATTTGGACACCGAGGGCAACAAAACGTCCATCCAGAGACCGCTGGAAAGAAAATTCGAGCGCGTCGTCACGCCGTTTCAGGCGTTTGTCGCCGACCAGACAACCAGCAGTATCGCCCTGATCGTATGCACCGCCGTTGCGCTTGCCATCGCCAACTCGCCCTTAGCTCACGGCTACGAGGCGCTGGTGGAGACACCGGCCGGCGCCCTTCTCGGCGGGGTGTCATTCACGATGTCGCTGCGCGACTGGGTCAATGAAGGCCTGATGACGCTGTTCTTCTTTCTGCTCGGCCTGGAGATCAAACGCGAACTGCTGGTCGGCGAACTGAAAGCCTTACAGCGTTCAATACCGGTTATCGCCGCGGCCCTCGGCGGGATGCTGGCGCCCGCCCTGATCTATTTTGCGTTCAACGCCGGCGGCGACTATGCGCACGGCTGGGGCATTCCCATGGCAACCGACACGGCGTTCGCTGTCGGCATTCTGGCCCTGTTCGGACGCCGGATACCACCGGCCGCGGTGACCTTTCTCACCGCCCTGGCGATCATCGACGACCTCGGCGCAATTCTGGTCATTGCGCTGTTTTATTCCGACACGGTCAGCGCGAGCCACCTGGCGATCTGCGCGGCCCTGTTGCTGGCCCTTGTCCAGTGCAACCTGCTGGGCATCCGCAACCCCGCCATCTACGTCCTCGGCGGCGTGCTCGTCTGGGCCGCGATGCTCGGTTCCGGAATCCATCCGACCGTCGCCGGTGTGCTGGTTGCCGCCACCGTACCCGCGCGACCGAAACGCGCGCCGGGCTGGTTTTTGCGCCGCGCACAGAACCTGGTCAACCGGTTCGAGGCTATCGAAAACCGCAAGCAACAGTCGCAACCCATGCTGAGCCAGGAAGAGCAGCACGTGATCGCCGAGGACGTACGCGATGCGGCCGAAAAGGCCACCACTCCGCTACGCCGCTGGGAACGCGCACTCGAACACCCCGTCGCACTTTTCGTGTTGCCCGTGTTTGCCCTGACCAATGCCGGTGTACCGGTGAGCCTAGACAGCGCCGTCGCCATGTGGGACAACACCCTGGTACTGGGCATTGTGCTGGGGCTGGTCGTCGGCAAGGCCATCGGCATACCCGTTATGACCTGGATGGTGACCCGCCTGCATCTCGGCGAACTGCCCCCGGACGTGCGCATGACGCACATCGTCGGCATCGGTTTGCTGGGTGGCATGGGGTTTACCATGTCGATCTTTATTGCCCGGCTGGGTTTCGAGCACGGATCCGATGCCATGGTGGCGGCAAAGACCGGTATTCTGCTGGCGTCCCTGGTGGCGGGACTCGCAGGCTACCTGTGGTTGCGCATGCGTGGAGAGGTGCATTAGCGCCGGGGCACTTCCGGGCTTGCCCAACTCAGGGCCAGATACCTCTTTCCAGGGCCGCGCTGGAGACACGCTCGATGGCAACGACCAGCGCCGCGGTACGCAGGTCCACAGGCAGACCTGCCGCGCCGGCAGTTGCAGAGGCTGATTCAGCGCTACTGATATCGCTCAGTTTCCGGAAGCGAGCCAGTACCGTGTCCACGGCCGTCTGCATCTTGCGCTTGAGCTTGCCGTTGACCACGTCCAGATCCCATTGCTCGTTGGCGTGGTTCTGAACCCATTCGAAATAACTCACCGTCACGCCGCCGGCATTGGCCAGGATGTCCGGTAATACGTGGATGCCGCCGGCGGCCAGTATATCGTCCGCCATCGGCGTAATCGGCCGGTTGGCCGCCTCGACGACCAGCTTTGCCTTGATGCGCGCCGCGTTGTCCGCGCGAATGGCGTCACCGGCCGCCGCGGGAATCAGGATATCGCATTCAATTTCCAGTAGCTCTTCGTTGGTGACCGTCATGGAGTCCGGCAGCCCTACCACCGTGCCCTGTTGCTGCTTGAAGGCTTTCGCTTCTGCAAGGTCAATGCCCTGTTCACAGAAGATGCCGCCCTTGCTGTCGCTGATCGCGACAATGACCGCCCCCGCAGCGTGGAAGGCCTGGGCGGCAACGGAGCCCACCTGTCCA
>JASFNS010000004.1:0-16613 GCA_050116915.1 Thiogranum sp.
CAGGTGGTCCACCACCTCAAATTCGATTACCGCGGCGTTGTTGTTGACGTGGATGCGGAGTTCTCCGGTACGGACGAATGGTACCGGCTGGTGGCGCGCAGCCACCCCCCGAAGGACAGGCCCTGGTATCACGTGCTGGTCGATGGCGCCGACCACATCACTTACGTTGCGGAACGTCACCTCGAGGCGGACGATTCGCAACTGCCGGTCAACCATCCCTATGTCGATCAGATCTTCGCCGGATTCAGCGAGGGTACGTATCGGCGCCGCGATCCCATCAACTGAAGCGCCAGAACTGTCCCGGTTTCAATCGCCGGCGAAGTCCAGTCGCTCCTGAACGCTGTCGAGCCCGGCGCGCGCGCAGGCCTCGTCCTTGTCACCGCCCGGCGCACCGCTGACGCCGACGGCACCGAGCAATACGCCCGCAGCGCGTACCGGCAGCCCTCCGTCGAGCACCAGGATACCGTCGATCTCGTTCATCTCCGCAACAATGTCGGCGCGGTTTTTACGAAACTCCGCGGAACTCACCCCGGACAATACCACCGCGTTGGCCTTGCGCGTGGCGATATCCGTGGTGAAGCGACTGGCATACACATCGCGCATCACCACTTGCGGTGCCCCGCCGCGGTCGACCACCACCGCACTGACCTGGTAACCCGACTTGGCACACGCATCGACTGCCGCGCGCGCAATATCGACGGCCAGCGGCAAAGTCATCAGCCGGGTCCCTACGGTATCGTCGGCCGCCACCTGCAGCGGCAGACACAACAGGCCCACGCAGGCGCCATGTTTAATCAGGTCCTGTAATGACATGTTCCACCTCGGTACCGGTGAGCGTATGCAACTGGTTGTGCCGGGAACGAATCAGGCGTTCCTTCTCAACGCGCTGCAGTTTTTTGATGTCGGCCTCGCGCCGGCTGGCGCTGCCGCGGTCATGTCCGGGTTCCAGGTAGACGATCTCCAGCGGCTCGCGGCCACGAAAATACTTGGCTCCCCGGCGGGTGGCGTGCTGCCGCCAGCGCCGTTCCACGTTGTTGGTGATGCCCGTATACAACGATTGATCGCTGCAGCGAATTATGTAGACCTGCCAGTTCATGGCAGCGCCACCAGCTCGGCGCCACAGCCACGGCAATAGTAACGCGCCTTCCCGGCGACGATTCGGTTGTGCCGGCAGGTACTCAGCTGGTGCGTATCACAGTCGCACGCATAACCGAAGCGCCGGTGGCGGCGCTGCGGAATGCCGCTCAGATCGAAACGCGCAGTGGCGCGCGGTTCCGCGCCGAGCGCCTGCATAACCGCGCGCCATTCCCTGCCGTGCGGCCGGACATAGGCGATGCCGTAGAGCCGGTCGGTAATGTAATGCGCGACTTCGTGCGGCACCGTAACCGCCAGGCCGTGTTCAAAGTAGCGCGCGAAGATATAGGGGTTGTAGCGGATAACGGCTTCGCGTCTGGCCACACGGTACATACCCGCGGTACGGCCGCTCAGATCGAAGCGCACGGGAATCGGTTTGTGTCCGAGCCTGAACAGGCGCTCGGCGCGCTGCAGACAATCCAGCGTCGCGCTACACACCTGCCTGCGCTGGCGTTCACCGATGGATGCCGCCGTCAGGGCGGGCATTGGCGAAAGAACTCCTTGTCCCTGAAGGCCTCCTGGCACTGCCCGCTGCTGTAGGTCATGGTGTCCGGGTGATGGCTGTTCGCGCGTTCGTCCCGCTCCATGTCGAGCAGCTGCTGGGCCGCCTTGCAGGCGGTTTCCTGCCCGCAGTGCTCATCGACACCACAGACACTGCGCACCAGCCGTTCACACGGCGAGTACCCGGCAAAGGGCGTACCCACCCACCCCTGCGCCTGATCAGTCAGCGGCGGTGGCGTCGGCTCGCGGGCGCGCAGTATTTCCTCGTTGGGCACTACCTGCCCCGAGCGCACGGTAATCACGCTGCCATCCTTGAGCCTGTGTACACCATCCCACAGCGGCGTCGACACCCCGTCGCGGGTAACGGTGGCCCGATTGCTTCTCGGGTCGACGCTGACCTTGCCGCCGCCTTCGAGCTGCGCGTTCCAGTCGGCATAAACCGGGCTCTGACCGGCTAACCCCCAGACAATCACCGCCAGTATTACAGGTAGATTCACACTCATCGTTTTGCCCCGGCCAGCTCTCACATATTACCTTTGAACAGTGTAGCAAGCTTGCCCGGCGCCTGGCACCCTCCGGATTTTATAGTTTGTGCACAGACAATTAGCGGTGCCATCGGCGTCCGCCGCGAGCCGTCTTGCAGCCGTCACCCTGCCCAAGTATCGTTACCCGCTGTATACGCTTGCAGCGCATTCGCAGAGACCGATCACCTGGATCATGGGACGTTACCGGCCACCCGCAGAAAAGTCCTCGCCTTACATTACCCGGGACGGGTTCAATACCCTGCAGCAGGAACTCAACGCTATCTGGAAACGCCGCGCCGGGGTCACCAGGGCGTTGTCAGCCGCAGCGGCTGAAGGCGACCGCTCGGAAAACGCCGAGTACATCTACCGAAAAAAAGAACTGCGCGAAATCGATCGCCGCATCCGTTACCTGCAAAAGCGCCTGCCCGAGCTCAAGGTGGTTTCACAGCCGCCATCCAATCCGCAGCAGGTCTTTTTCGGCGCCTGGGTGACGCTCGAAGACGCGAGCGGCAAGCAACACCGCTACCGCATCGTCGGCCCGGACGAGTTCGACCCCGAGCGGGGCTGGATCAGCCTGGATTCCCCCATGGCGCGCGCGCTGATGAAGAAGTCACTGGACGATGAAGTGACGCTGCAAAGCAAGCGCGGGGAAACCCGTTACACCATCGTCGCGCTCACCTATCGACAACCGGACTGACGCCGATTTCAATGCACGATTCCGGGCGGCGTCTGCATTCTTCTGCACGCATTTTGATGCTATACCGGCGCGGGTCCGCAGGAACAACTACATTGCCTGTACTGCAGGGACGCCAGCGGGTTTCGCTGTACGCCCTGTTCGGCGTCGGCAGCCGTCTATGGGACAGCAACATATAGAAGCAGTCCGAATCCCTGACCGACTGAGAGATTTGTTATGGGTCGCCGGGAATTTCCCCATCCTCGTCATGTTTGCCGGCGAACCGCGTTTTCGAGACCGGGCACCGGCTCGGCCTCGGCGCACAAAGCGGCCCTAGAAACGGTACATCACGCCGACGCCGACGGTCCATAGCGTCGAGTCATAGAAATTGATGTTCGAATCCGACTCGTAGTAGCCCGCGGTCGCAGTAGCCCACCAGTCCTTGCCCAGACGGTTCAACAGCCGTTTGTCAAAGACGCTGCCACCGAATCCCCAGGTGCTATCGTCTCGCGTCTTGCCATAGATGGGATTGCTCTTATCGTAGTCGGCCTGCATGTAGCTTCCGGTCAACGCCAGATTGTAGCGCTCGCTCAGTTTGGCATAGGTTAACTGAATGCCCCACTGGTCCGAACTGACAGCATCGCCGTCACGATCGTCATTGACATAGACCACCTCGGGCAGGAAGGATTCCTTGTTCCCGAGGTCAAACAGGTAACCGGCGCGAATGCTCTGTTCGTCTCCATCACGCTTCAACAACCCCTGTTCTGCCGGTGTCAGGCCGAGAAACTGCCCGCTGCGCTCCGTGTCGATGTTTATCTTGCGGTAGGTATACTGCAGCTGCGCCCGCGAGCCGAGAATATCCCCATAGGTCAGGCGCAGCCCCTGGGAGTCACGGTCCGTCTTACTGCGGTTCTGCCCCTGCACAAAAGGGTCTTCCCAGACCTTGGTCGGGATTCCGGAAAATACATAACTCACCGACAGGTTGCTCTTGTCGCTGAGTTCCTGGCGCACACCCAGCTGCTGAGTGAAATCGAAGCGCACCGCATCGACCAGCTCACGACCGGCAAACAGCTCGGTGCGTGTATCGAAGGTGTAACTGACTTTGAAGTTAAACGCCGGCAGGCCTTCGGTGACCCCGTCGGGGCTGCCAAAGACCGAATCAATGCTTTCGGGGGTAAATTCCTTGTAGTTGCCGACGCCAATCCCCGCCACTTCGTTGTTCTCGACACCGTTATACGAATACCCCAACTGAACGAAACCGGTCCAGCCCGGTTTTTTGGGTACGGCTGCCGACACGGCAGAAAAGCTGGCCACGGCAGCCAGCACTCCGACACCAATGCTGGTTACTCTTGTAGACATTTGACTACCTCGCTACTGGTCCATGAGTCTGACGCCTGACGCGGCATTATCCACCAGCCACAGAACCGGGCGCAAGCTACAACGCCAGGCCACGAATCCACTCACCGGTACCACCGCCAACCCGGGCGGTGGGTGTCGCATAGTTTGGTTTTGACCTGAAGGTCAGTTTCAGACTGGACGTCGGGGACTGGCTGCTGCTGTACTTTAACCGCTATCGTCAACATGACGGCGGTTGCCAAGCAGTACGGCGCCGCTCACCGTGCGTTTATCATCGTGCCGCCGGTGTGCGGTTTATTTATCGATCTGGTGAATACGCTTGTCATAAACTTCTTTGTCGGACGATGACGGCCAAGACATAGCGGATCAGTCGGGGTCTGGAAACACCCCGTAGTGGCAGGCGCCTTCGATGACACCGCTGGTGTAGTAACCATTCAGCCCCTTGAAACCGCCTTTCGCAAAATACACCTTGAGTTCAGGCCGCCTGTCCATGGCCTGCCTGACGTCGGCGACGAGCTGATCGTCGGCGTTGCGCACCAGAACGCCGGAAAAGCCTGCCGTGAGCGGAAAGACGTCATTACCGCTGTCACCGCAGAAAACGACATCCTGCTTTTCGGCACCGAGTTCGTCGGCGATATACTCAAGCGCGGTCTGTTTGGTGGCACTGTGAGGAAGGAAGTCGAGCAGTCCCTTACCGGTCTGGGAGTCGAAGCTGTAGACCATGACCTCGTCGAACCGGCCTTTCACCCGCTCGTCGAGCGCTTCCAGAATGGCCTCACGCCTGTCATGGTCGACATAGTAGCTTTGCTTGAACGGGCCGCAGTGCTCCCTCTCCTGCTCCATCAGGCCGTCCACGCCGGCAACCGCGCGGCGTATCGCGCTGGCGTCCCACCTGGGGCTGATCCGCCTCACATGCTGATGCCAGCCGGCATGTGGCTTCCATCCGCCCTGCTGATACAGACGGATCGAGGTGCCGACGTCGCCGATGAGCACATCCGGATAACGGATACCGAATTCGCGGATGGCCTTTTCTGTGAGGTCAAGATTCCTGCCGGTCACATAGACGACGCGCACGTCATGCGTTCGCGTGAGCTCATTGAAACGCTCAATGGCCCCGGGATCGGACGGCCAGCTGCCGTTCGGCAGCAATGTCCGGTCCAGATCGGTTGCGAGAATCCTCATAGCCTGGATGCGTAGCCGGACCTGTCTGACGCCGGATGCACCCGCACGGGTACAGCACTGTCCGAGGCACCGAAGGACATGAGGACTTCTTCGCTGATACCGTCACCCTGGTAAACAGTGAAGCTGTGGTCGCGCAGGTCGGCCTTCAGCGTCACCGTGACCTCAGGATGCTGCCAGCTGATATGCAACCGGTGCGGCTCGCTTTCGTGGACTTTCATTTCGCCGGCAAACGCCGGCGACCGGTTGCGCAGCCGGATCAGTTCGAGCTGGTCCAGCACGATCGGGCGTTGCAGTCCCGCCGCGACATCGGCATTGCTCAGGGTAGTCCGGTTGATCTCCTTGTGCCCGGCGGTGCGCCCCTTTTGTACGGCTTCGTAGTCGTTCTTTCCGGCGAACAGATCCAGGTACCACACCTGCGGCACACCGGGCATGAACATCTGGATGGCGCGCGCCAGACGCAGCTTCTGTTCATCCTCGCCCAGCGCGCTGAAGATGGTCGCGTTGACCTGGTAGTAGTCGATCTTCTTGCCGTCCGCGTCGTACAGGTTTTTCGTCAAACCGCCCCGGTCCATTATGCACCGGACAGTGGCCTCGATCTGACTGTCGGGCAGCAGGCCCGGCCTGGCAGTGCCGTTGAATCCCTTGCCTTTCAGGTCCAGCACCGGGATGCCGTCATGGCTGCCGAGCATGTTGATGGTCTGCAGGCCCTTGCTGCGGATATCGTCAATCCAGCGCAACAGACCTTCATTGTTGCCGGACTCCAGGGCATTGATCACGAGTCCGGGGAAAAAGAAATCATAAACAGGATAGCCTTCCCGCGAGATTTCCTCATGGATCCCGGCGCCGTACTCGGCGTGGATTTCCGGAAAGATGGTCAGACCGTATTTCTGCGCAATGCCGCGCAAACGCTCCAGGTATTCCCAGGTGCCGGGACGATTGAAGAAATTCGGTTGACCAGGCGCCTTGTGCAAATAGGCGAAGGCGTCCAGGCGGACGATCCTGGCACCATACTCACTGAGTTTGCGCAGCGTCTCGTCATAGAATTCCCAGACTTTTTCGGAGCGCGCATTGAGGTCCATCTGTCCGAGGAATTCGCGCTTGTGACAGACGGCCTCGATGACCTCGTCCCTGTAACGGGTGACTGCCTCCAGGTCCACGGATTCCAGGCACCCCTTGTTCTCGATCACGACCTTGATGTGGTCCGCGAGTTGCGCCGCCTCCTGCAGATCCATCCCCTTGATATGCGCGAAGTCCGCGGCTGTAATCTCGTCGAATTCCACATTCTGGTAAAAGGTGTTCCAGTAGGCCTGGAGCGAACCGTCCGGAAACCGCACTTTCAGTACCGGCAGACCAGGCTTTCTCATGAACAACTTGTCCAGATGCTCTTTATGCGGCAGGACATGATCATGCTCGCCCATGGTGCCGTGGTCCTTCCAGAATTCGTTCCAGTCGATGAAGAAATCCCGATAGGGAGATTCCTTCCCCTTCTGCAACAGGTCCACAAACTGCGGAGAGCGCACGGACAGGTGATTCAGCACCAGGTCGAGCTTGATATGGATGCCGAGTTGGTTGAGCTCCTCCAGATCCCGGGGGCTCACGAGTTCTTCATTGATGCCGTAGTCGATAATGGAAAAGCCGCGATCGAGGTCACTGTGAAAGAACGTCGGCAGGATATAGAACAGAGAAAAGGCGTCCTTGAACTCGCGTCTTTTAAGTAATGCCACGGTGTCCGACAGTTTGTTGCCGATGCTGTCCGGGTAGGCATTCAGCATGACGCCATGGGGCAGGATTTGCGCTTTGCGCATATTGTTATTATTCATGAAATGTCCCCCTTACCTTCATTCTTGGATTCTTTTATCGTGTGAACGACTCACGTGGATGTCCGGGCGCCGCTGAGGGAGGTACTCAACACAACAGGAGCCCGATTCCTGAATAATTCAGGTAGAATACAATGTCAAGTTCAAGAAGTGCTTTCATTGACCTGACAACAGGAATTCGTGCCCCCCAGAGGCCGTTGTCAAGTGCCGACCGATCATCGACCGGCTGACGGCCTGAAGCGGACAGCGCCGCCGGGTTCAGATAAATATTTATCCGTAAATTAGCCAGTTAGATCGATTTTGACAGGCGGCATCGGGAATTGTACTGCCCGCAACGAGCGCCGTCGCAGAGCGGCTGCCCCCGATATGTCTAGACGTTATAGGGACGACGTGCGCACCTGGCAAGAAAATACACGGAATCCCGGAAACCTGTCTCCGGCTCTTTACATATCCGGCTCAGAATAACACGTACAGAATCACTAACAGGACCGCGGGCGAGCAGGGTCTGCAGCGTGCACCTTACAGGATAAAGGGCCCAGTACCCTCTCGATGCTACTGCCTGCTCATCTGACCTTGTTGTATCCGGCCCGCCTTCCGGTAACGCAGGAAAGTCAGTGGGCCATACCAACCGACCACCAGCGCATAGCCGACCACACCCAGGCCTACATGGTATCCGGGGTCGGTGGTTTCACTGGGATACAGATACATAACGGTTGCACCCAGGATGCTCATGAACAAGGCGGGCATCAGGCTGAAGATCAGGCTGGGTAACAATCTGGCACTGGCCGCCATGCGCACCAGCAGCGCACGGTATTCGGTTTCACCCATGGCGCGGATGAGCCAGAGTCTGCTGCTGTTGGACGCGGCCACCAGAAACGAAGCCACCATGATCACGATACCGGAACCGACATCCCACCAGGGGATGATGAACACCAGTATCGTCAGCACGGCAAACGGCCAGCGCAGGTGGCGGATGACGCTATTCGATTCCAGCTCCAGGTTGGGCGAGGCCAGGTACGTCGACCCGATATCGCCCAGGCGCGAGAGCAGAATCAGAATGGCCAGGGTGATCTTGACGCTTTCCTGTACTTCCACGATACGAGTTCCTTGCTTTTCTGAGAGGGCTAACTTCGGTCGGGACGCACAAGCGCCCCGCTCCTTCTGTAACGGCAGAATCCAGGTGGAATCCAGTACGGAAATCATGACTCCCGGAACTATCGAGAGGCCGGTACCGCCGTGTTCCGGGCCTTCACGAAAAACTGAGGAATGTCGTTTACTGGCTGTGACCTCAATCGGTCAACGCTGAACTGTGAGATCAGTCTCGACGAAAGGTCGGCAAATTCGTGCAGAGCGGAACGAACGAATCAGGCACTTTATTCCCCGATGTCCGTGGTGATTGCGGAACCAACCCGGGTGCGGCAAAGACGTTGTTGTCCTTCCACACCAGCGGCTTGTCCTGGCTCAGGGAACGAGCTGGTCTATGTTGACGGTGACTTCCGCACCATCGGTCCTGACCGGGGACACCGAGCCTTGCAGGTCACCGCTTGCCGGCATCGCCTGGCCGGATTTGGACACACGCGCCCCGACGGTCACCTCGCCGAATTTCGACAGCACCATGGCCGGGGACATGGCCATGGAGTCATCGAGTGTCACGTCGACCGGCAGATCCGCCACGCGCTTGCGGACAATAGCCAGCGGCATACGCGGACCCTGCACGGCGCGCGCATAGATGAACAGCGTGTCATCCGGTGAGGCCTTGTCCTTTAACGCGGGATCGAGCGAGACGCGAACCCGCACCGAACCGCCAGCCGCGACGTTTGTCGAGCCGGTCGTATCCGGCTGTGCCGCCGCCGCGGGTACGATTTCGTCCAGTGGTTGACCGAGGCGGCTCTGAGCTGTCCTGATCTGCTGTTCGATGGTCGCCAGGTTCTCATCACCGGGCGGCAACGCCAGCATGACCGCTTTCCAGTCCTCGATCGCACCGGCGTAGTCATTGTGCCGGAACCGCCAATGGCCGCGCAGCCACAAGGATTTGGGATGGTGCGGGTCGACGGCCAGCGCCTTGTCCAGCAACTGTCCCACCTCGTCGGTGAATGCGCCATTGTTTACCGCCACCAGGACATCGGCGTAGCTGCTCAGCACTTCCGGATCATTTGCCGACAGCTGCAGTGCATGCCGGTAGGCGTCGGCAGCGTCATTGAAACGGTTCATCGCAACGTAGCTGCGTCCCAGCAAGGTCCAGCCTTCGACATTACCCGGATCCTTCTGCATCTTTTCCGCCAGCAGGGCAACCATGGCTTCCAAGGAATGCTTACCGGGCATCGATGGTGTGCCGGACTCTGCGGCCGCGATCGCCTGCACCGCGCCGCCTGTACCAATCTGCTGATAGAGCCCCACCGCCATGGCCGGCACCAGCACCACCAGCAGGATCGCCAGCCAGCGCCCCTTGCCCACTTCGCCCGGAGACTCGCTCTGACCTGCTTCGACGTCATCCAGCAGTTCGCGCTCGAGATCGCGTCGTGCAGCCGCGTAGGCCGTGTGGTCCAGGCGTCCGGATTCAAGGTCGGCCCGCAGTTCGCTCAGTTGATCGCGAATGACCTGTACGTTAAGGGCGTCTCCCTGCACTCCGGAGGAACGCGGTTTGCGCAGCAAGGGCGGTATTACAAACAGCATGGCGACGACCACCAACAGCGCAGCCAACATCCAGAACACCGTCATTTGCCGCGCTCCCCGTCCTGCTCGTCACCGAGCAAGGCCGCGATACGCGCCTGCTCCTCTTTTGAAAAGGTTGTCTCCGACTGGCGTCCCCGCCGGCGTATATTGATCACCACGACGACCACCCCCAGGGCCAGCAGCACAAAGGGTCCATACCACAGAAGATAAGTCGAAGGTTTGACCGGCGGCTTGTACAGGACGAAATCCCCGTAGCGTGATACGAGGAAATCGATAACCTGACGGTCGTTCTCACCCTTTTGCATATGCTCATAGACTTCCACCCGCAGATCGTGCGCCAGGTCCGCGTCGGAATCGGCCAGTGACTGGTTCTGGCATACCAGGCAACGCAGCTGACTGATAAGCGCCATGTAGCGGTCTTCGTTGACATTGCCAGTGAAATCGAACATCTCCACGCCCGCCAGCGCCGGCAGCACCCGCAGAGATAACAGTCCGATAATAAGCAAACGCGCTATCTTCATCCTGTCTCCGCCCGCAATTGTTTAACCAGCGGCATGATTTCATGTTGCACAATGTCCCAGGTCAGTGGCCCGGTGTGCTTGTGACGAATCACGCCCTGTTTGTCGATAATGAAAGTTTCGGGTGTACCGTATACGCCCCAGTCGATACCCACGCGCCCGTCGGCATCAAACGCGTTGGCGCGGTAGGGATCACCGAACTGCTGCAACCAGCGCAACGCCGCGGGCCGCTCGTCTTTGTAGTTCAGTCCGTAAATGGCCACATCGGTGCTTTTGGACAGCTGCATGAGCACCTGGTGTTCGGCCCGGCACGATACGCACCAGGTCGCCCAGACGTTGAGCAGTGAAACCTGGCCCTTGAAATCGGCATTGCTGAGCGTGGCCGCCGGGTCTTCCAGCCGCGCCAGCGAAAACGCCGGCGCCGATTTGCCGATCAGCGGCGAGGGGACCAGCCGCGGATCGATGCTGAGCCCCCGGTACAGCAACCCGGCCATGGCCAGGAACAGCGCCAGTGGCAGCAGGTAGCGAACAAAACGCGGCATCAGGCGTGCCCCCCGGCCGGCACTGCACCGCCGACGGTACGCCGGTGCAGCAGGTGCCGGTAGCGCGGATCGCTGGCCGCCAACAGGCCGCCCGCGGCGATCAGCAGACCACCGAACCAGATCCAGCGCACCAGCGGCTTGTAATACAGCCGCAGGCTCCAGTCGCCGTTGTCCAGCGGCTCACCCAGAGAGACGTAGAGATCGCGCATGAACCCGGCGTCGATCCCCGACTCTGTCATGGGCTTGCGTTGCACCTGATAGACGCGTTTTTCGGGGTACAGCACCGCCACCTCGGCGCCGTTGCGGGTAACGCGCAGTGTACCGCGTTGCGCCTGGTAGTTGGGCCCCTGCACGACCTTCACACCATCGAAGCGGAAATCGTACCCGGCCACATCAACGCTTTGCCCCGGACTCATGCGCTCGTCCTTCTCGATATCGAACTGGGTCGCCACGGTGATGCCGAGAATGAAAAACGCCACACCGAGGTGGGCCAGCCACATGCCGTAATAGCTGCGCCCGCCACGCCCGGCAAGATCCGTCCACAGGCCGGTGACACCGCCCTTGGCGAGCAGCCGCTGGCGCAAACCCATCAGCAGCGTGGTCAGCAACCACACCGACAGGGCCATGGCCAGGCCCAGCGCCCATGAATCACCGAGCAGAGGCAAAGCCACGGCCAGACCGGTACCCACGCTGATCACCGCCGCCAGCCGCAGGCGCCGCAGCAGCTCCGCGGGCTCCTGCTGTTTCCAGCGTGTCAGCGGCCCGATTCCCATCAGAATTACCATCAACGGCATGAAGGTCACCAGCATGCTGTTGAACCAGGGGAAGCCCACCGAGATCTTGCCCCAGCCCAGGGCGTCATAGAGCAGCGGCGCGAGAGTACCGATCAGCACCAGCGCCGTCATCAGCACCAGCAGCACGTTGTTGCCCAGCAGGAAGCTTTCGCGCGACACCGCAGCAAACCCGCCGCCGCGCGAAATATCCGGCGCGCGCACCGCATACAACAACAGCGAGCCGCCTATCACCAGCATCAGGAACATCAGGATGAACAGGCCGCGCGCGGGATCGGAAGCAAACGCATGCACCGACGTCAGCACGCCGGAACGTACCAGGAAGGTTCCCAGCAGACTGAGTGAAAACGCCAGCAGCGCCAGCAGCACCGTCCAGCGCCTGAAGGCACCGCGCTTCTCCGTTACGGCCAGCGAATGCACCAGCGCCGTGCCGGCCAGCCAGGGCATAAACGAGGCGTTCTCCACCGGGTCCCAGAACCACCAGCCGCCCCAGCCCAGTTCGTTGTAGGCCCACCAGCTGCCGAGCACAATACCGATAGTCAGGAACACCCAGGCCACCAGCGTCCAGGGGCGCGACCAGCGCGCCCAGGCGGCGTCGAGGCGCCCGCCGATCAGTGCGGCGATGGCAAAGGAAAACGCCACCGACATACCGACATAGCCCATGTACAACATCGGCGGATGAATCGCCAGGCCGGGGTCCTGCAGCAGCGGATTGAGTTCGCCACCTTCGGCCGGTATCGGGAACACGCGTTCGAACGGGTTCGAGGTGAACAACAGAAACGAAAGGAAACCGATGCTGACCATGCCCATGACCGACAACACCCGCGCCAGCACCTCATCGGGCAGGTGACGACCGAACAGCGATACCGCCACCATCCAGCCGGACAGAATCAGTACCCACAGCAGTAACGACCCCTCGTGCGCACCCCAGACAGCGGATATCTTGTAAATCTCCGGCAGCTGCGTGTTGCCGTGATTGGCCACGTACAGCACCGAGAAATCATCCACCAGGAACGCGTGCACCAGCGCGCCAAAGGCCAGCGCCAGGAACAGGAACTGCCCCCAGGCCAGCGGCCGCGCCAGCGCCACCCAGGCAGGCGTGCGGGTGAAAGTGCCGAGCAACGGTACCACGGCCAGCACCAGGGCCAGGCACAGTGCCAGAATCAGGGCAAAATGACCGAGTTCAGGAATCATGGTCCAGCCTCCTTCGCCTTGGCGGCGGTCACGCCCTTGTCGTGCGCATCTTTCAGCGATGCGGCGACTTCCGGCGGCATATATTTTTCATCGTGCTTGGCCAGCACTTCGTCGGCGACAAACACACCATCGTCACGCATCTGTCCGTGCGCGACAATACCCTGCCCCTCGCGGAACAGGTCGGGCAGAATACCGGTGTACTGGACGCTCACGGTCTTCTGCAGGTCGGTGACATCGAATTGCACCGTCAGTCCGTTGGGCAGGCGCTTCACGCTGCCATCGGTTACCAGGCCACCGAGTCGGAAAGGATGATTGGGCGGCGCCTTGCCGGCATTCACCTCGCTCGGCGAATAGAAAAACATCAGGTTCTGGTTGAAGGCATTCAGCGCCAGCGCCGCGGCGACGCCCACGCCGACCACAACCAGCAGAATCAGGTACAGGCGTTTTTTACGTGCCGCTCTCAAGACTCTCTCCTCTCTCGTCGTTGCCGCCGTGCCAGCTGCACAAACAGCTTGCGGCGCTGCAGGATCGGCGCCACGACGTTGGCCACCAGTACCACCAGCGCGATGGCGTAGGAACTCCAGACATAGACGGCATACCCGCCCATGTGAAAAAACTGTTGCAGGGTCATGAGATATCCACCAGTTCGCGCACCCACTGGGCGTTGCGCTCGCGTTGCAGAACTTCCACCCGTGCACGCATCAAGACCACCATGGCGTAAAAAAGTTTAAACGCCACCGCCATGAGCAACAGCGGGATCAACATCCGCAGATCGATCGACGGCGCACCGAACTTGGTCACCGTGGGCCCCTGGTGCAGGGTATTCCACCACTCCACCGAGTAATGGATGATGGGAATATTGACCACGCCGACAATCGCCAGTATCGCCGTGGCCCGCGCCGCGGTGCGCTTGTCCTCGACGGCGCTGTACAGGGCCATCACCCCCAGGTAGAGAAACAACAGGATCAGTTCCGATGTAAGCCGCGCGTCCCACACCCACCAGGCGCCCCACATCGGTTTGCCCCAGATCGAACCCGTCACCAGTGCAAGAAAGGTAAAGGAGGCGCCGATGGGCGCGCTGCTGATGGCGATGACCTCGGCCAGCTTCATGTGCCAGATAAGACCGATAGCGCCGGCAACCGCCATAACGATATAAATGAACAGTGACATCCAGGCGCTGGGCACGTGGATGAACATGATGCGGTAACTGTCACCCTGCTGGTAATCGGGCGGCGCAACCACCATGCCCTGGTAGAGCCCGATCAGCATCAATGCCGCACAGGCCGCCGCCAGCCAGGGAATCCAGCGCCCGGCAATGCGGTAAAAATGTTTCGGTGATCCCAGTTGGTGGAAAAAACGCAGCATGGCTCAACTCAGACTGATTTTTAGGGCGGCCGCAGTGGCCAGGGGTGACAGACTCATGGACAACACCAGCAGGGCCGTCAACAGCGACAGGTGCGCCACGATGGGCAAACCCGCCCCGGCCGACTCCACGGCGTTGGCGGCGAATATCAGTACCGGGATATACAAAGGTAACACGAGCAGCGAGAGAATCACGCCGCCCCGGTGCAGGCCCACCGTCAACGCAACCCCGATGGCGCCGATCATGCTGAGCACCGGCGTGCCCAGTGCCAGCGTCACCAGCAGCGTCGAGATGCTGGCCGCCGGCAGATCCAGAAGCAGACCGAGCAGCGGCGCCACGATCAACAGCGGCAACCCGGTGATCAGCCAGTGCGCGACGACCTTGGCCAGAACCAGGATCGACAGCGGCTGCGCGCTGATAAGAAACTGCTCCAGCGAGCCGTCCTCGAAATCCGAACGAAACACACTGTCCAGTGACAACATGGCCGCCAATAGCGCGGCAACCCAGATAATACCCGGCGCGACCTCGCGCAACAGTGCCGGGTCGGCACCGATACCCAGCGGGAACAGGGTCGTCACCAGGACGAAAAACAGCAGCGGATTGATCATTTCCGTGCGACGCCGGTACGCCAGCAGCAAATCCCGCCATAACAACAGTGCAAAGGCCCGACTGAGCGATGGTGTATTCATGATGACAGGTCTATGCAAATGGTTGCGGCGTCGCCCAGTTGAACCTGATGGTGCGAAGTGACCGCCAGCATACCACCGTGCGCGACGTGATTGGAAAACAGCGCTTCGACGATGGCGATGCCGCGACTGTCTAGCGACGTGAAGGGCTCGTCAAGAATCCACAGATTTGCGCGGGTTACCAGCAGTCTGGCCAACGCCAGGCGCCGCTGCTGCCCGGCAGAGAGATTTCTTGCCGCAACGTCGTCAAACCCCCACAACTCGACCTGCCGGAGCGCGTCTTCGATACTGGTGTCGAGGTTGGGCGCGGCCAGCCCGCGCGCCAGCTTGAGGTTCTCGAAAGCGGTCAGATCGTGTTTCACGCCGTCTTTGTGCCCGACGTAGGCGATATGCGTGTGGTAGTCCGGACCCAGTCGGAATATGTCCTCGCCGTCCCAGCGGATCTCCCCCGCGTCCGGCTGGCGCATGCCGCACAGCAGGCGCAACAGCGAGGTCTTGCCGCTGCCGTTGCGCCCTTCCAGCAACAGCACCTGGCCCGACGACAGTCGGAAAGACAGATCCTCGAACAACGACCGGTCATCGCGCACACAGCCGAGCCCGCTTGCCTCGAGGCAGAACTTTGCACCGGTCCCGGTCATCTAGCGGCGCCCGGCTCCAACAGTGTGCTTTGGGCCCGATTTCCCGGTCGTGGCGTCCGGCAGGCCGGTATGCTGGGTACGAAAGCTCCGGCCTTTTTTTGCGCTCGGCCGTTTGCTACGGGATGCCTGCTCGCCGGTGCCTTTCGGTTGCCAGGCCGGCACCAGGTGGCGCTTGCCGTTACCAATCAGGTCTGCACGCCCCATGCGCTTGAGCGCCTCGCGCAACAGCGGCCAGTTATTGGCATCGTGATAACGCAGGAAAGCCTTGTGCAGACGCCGCATCTTCAGGCCCCTGGGAACAGGAATGACCTCGCTGCCGCGGCGGATTTTGCGCAGCGGATTGCGTCCCGAGTGATACATGGCCGTGGCTGTCGCCATGGGCGACGGCAAGAAGGTCTGCACCTGGTCGGCACGGAAGCCATTGCGCTTCAACCATACTGCGAGGTTCATCATGTCTTCGTCGGTAGTCCCGGGGTGTGCCGCGATAAAATACGGGATCAGGTACTGTTCCTTGCCGGCCTGTTGTGAATACTTGTCAAACAGCGCCTTGAACTCATAGTAGGCGCCCATCCCCGGCTTCATCATCTTCGACAACGGGCCGTCTTCCGTGTGCTCGGGTGCAATCTTCAGATAGCCGCCGACATGATGGCTCACCAGCTCCCTGACGTACTCGGGTGATGTCACCGCCAGATCATAACGCAGACCGGAGGCCACCAGCACCTTCTTGATGCCGGGCAACTCGCGCACGCGTCTGTACAAACGGATCAGCGGCGCGTGGTCGGTATTCAGATTGGAACAGATGCCCGGGTAGACGCACGAGGGCCGGCGGCAGGCGGCTTCGATTTTCGCGCTCTTGCAGGCCAGCCGGTACATGTTCGCAGTCGGACCGCCCACGTCGGAAATAACGCCGGTAAACCCGGGCACGGTATCGCGGATGGTTTCGATCTCGCGCACAATCGAGTCTTCCGAGCGACTCTGGATGATACGTCCCTCGTGTTCGGTGATCGAACAGAAGGTACAG
>JASFNS010000005.1:0-15951 GCA_050116915.1 Thiogranum sp.
CGTTCATATACCCGGGTCCAGACTATGGAATCCCCGGAGCCCGACGACAATGTAGCCTCCACGGCGACTTCGACATCGGCCTTCTGTCCGCCGAGTACCTGCTCGAACCTCAGGAGGCTCAACTGCAGGCTATAGGCGCTGTCGGCAGTCCCCTCGCCGACGACCACGCTGTCGGCAATCCCGGCTTCACGCAGGTAGGAGGTCAACACCCGGCGAAGCATGCGCGGCGGCTGGTCCACCCAGAATTCGTAGTGATAGCGGCGCAACTGCAACGGCTGCGTACTGTCACTGTAGAGCACCGCCCGCCCGCCGCGCAGCGGATCGGCCTGCACGTAGGCCACGTTGAGACCACCACGCAGTACCGGGTCCGCCAGTCTGTGATCCGGGTGAACCGCGTCCAGGCGGTAAAAGCGGTCTTCGGGTACGGGTCCGCTAGAGGTACAACCGACCAGTACCAGCAACGCCACAAAGGCAACCATTCTAGTCACGGCGCACCCCCAGGTCCTGTGGTGCCGGGCCACCCAGCAGGCGGCCGGGATTCTCGCGAATCTGGCGACTGAACTCGCTCATGTTGCGGCTGGTGCCGTCGAGGTTTTGCAGGATGCCATCGCTGTAACGCGATACCTGCTGCAGGATACGGCGCAAATCCGTAACCGCCTGGCGCAGATCCGGCTGGTTTTGTGTGACCAGCGAATCCAGCCTGCCGATCAGTGCCCGGGCGTCGCGCTTTACCTCAACCAGCCCGCTCGTCAGCACCTTGAAGTCCGCTGCCGCGCTTTCGACGTTGTCGAGTACCCGGCGCGTCTGCGCCTCGGTATCGGCATTCAGCACGCCGGACAGATGGGTTGCACTGGCATCCAGTTTCGTCACCAGCCGCTGCACGCCGTCGAGAATCGACGGCAGGCGCGTTTGCAGCTCGCCACCGACCTGTGTCACCGCGCGACCGAGATTTTCCATCAACGGGAGGATTGCATGGCTCATGTCACCGATATCGGCCGCCAGGTCGCCCATGCTGGCGACCAGGTCGATGCCCTGTTCGCCCTTCAGTGTCCCGCCCGGTTCGAGGAAGGTCTGTGCATGGCCCTCCGAAATATTCACCACCGTGTCTGCCAGCAGACCCTCGGAATGCACCCGGGCGACGCTGTCGGTCGGAATCTGCCAGCCCTGCTGCAATTTCATTTCCACCTGGTATTCCGTACCCGCCGCGCTACGCTGCGGCTCGATGGCCGAAACATGGCCGAGGGCATAGCCCTCGTAGGTCACCATTGTTCCCGGCGACACACCGGCGACGTTACGGTAACGGGTGTAATAGGTATCACGGTCCCCCACTCCGCTGACAATACGGAACAGTGCGAACAACAGCACAGCGAGACCCGCGAGCACGAACAGGCCTACAGAGAAATAGTTGATGGTTTCGCGTTTCATGACTTCCTAGTCCATGTCGTCCGTAAGTCGCCGCAGGTAATCATCGGCGTCGACCAGCTGTTCCTCGTAGGTGCGCGACAACAGGTTGCGTACCCGGTTTATATCGGAGTTGCGCACCTCGTCTACGGTGCCGGTCATAAGGATTTTGCCCTGATCCAGCACCGTAATCCGGTCGGCAATCTTGAAAGCGCTCTCCAGCTCGTGGGTCACCACCACGATCGAAACGCGCATCGCATCGCGTATCCTGAGAATAAGGTTGTCGAGGTCGGCCGCCGCAACCGGGTCCAGCCCGGCCGACGGCTCGTCGAAGAACAGCAGACTGGGATCCATGATCAGAGCACGCGCCAGGGCCGCGCGCTTCAGCATGCCACCGGACAGCTGCGACGGCATCAGGTGCTCGAAACCTGCCAGGTTCACCACCTCCAGTTTCATGCGGCTCATGATGCGCATGGTGCTTTCGTCCAGGCGGGTATGTTCCCGCAGCGGCATGCGCACGTTTTCACCCACGGTCATCGAATTGAACAAGGCACCGCCCTGGAATGACACGCCCATTTTCCTGCGTATCTGCATCCACTCGCGACTGCCAAGCGTGTTGATATCCCTGCCGAAGAGGCGTATCACCCCACTGTCGGCGCGGTGCAGACCCAGCAGGTAGCGCAACAGTGTCGATTTGCCCGACCCGCTGCCGCCCATGATCACTATTATTTCGCCGTCGGTGACATCCAGTGAAACGTCGTCGAGTACCTTTTGCCGGCCGTAATAGGTCACGAGGTTGCTGACCTCGATAACCTTGTCCTGCGGATATTGTGCCGGCGCCGTCATCACAGGATCAGAAAAAAGGTAAATATCATGTCCGCGACCACGATCGCGCTGATACACAGCACCACCGATCGCGTAGTCGCCCTGCCCAGCCCCTCGGCACCACCGGTAGCATTAAAACCGTTACCCGTTGCGACAAGGGTGATCAGCACCCCGAAAACCAGGCTTTTTGACAGCCCCTGCCAGAGGTCCCCCGTCTCAAGGATGCTCAATATTCGTTCAAAATAGGTACCGAGACTGATGTGCAGTTCCATGACGGAGACTACTCCGCCACCCAGGATGGCCATCAGGTTCGAAAGGATTGTGAGCGTGGGCATCATGACCACCAGAGCCACCAGTATCGGTGACACCAGGTAACGCACTGGTGCAACACCCATGACCCGCAGCGCGTCGATTTCCTGCGCCATCTGCATGGTGCCTATACGCGCCGCAATGGCGGAACCGGAGCGCCCGGCCACCACGATAGCCGCAATCAGCACCCCGAACTCGCGTGTCACCGAGGTCGCGATACCGGTGATCACCTGTGACTCGGCACCGAACTCGCGCAAGGTATAGATACCCTGCATGGCCATCATGGCACCGTTGGCGAAGGCGAGGATGGACAGTACCGGAATCGCCATCACACCGATTTCCATCATTTCGCTGACTATGGACCGCAGGCGCACCGGCTGCTGCCACCAACGCCCCAGCAGAATCCAGAACAGGCTTTCAGCCAGCAGCAAGGCACCGTGACCGAAGTCCTCGACGCCGACAACAAACTCACGCCCGACGCGTTCGGTGAAGCTTCGAAAGCGGACCGCCTGCATCTCAGCAACCACCTTCGGCCAGTTCGTCAAGCGACGCATGAATCCTGAACACCTGGTCGAGACGCGCCAGACGCAGTACGTTCATGGCCGCCTCGCTGACACCCACCAGGGCAAACTCCAGATCGTTCGAGCGCGCGTACTGAAAACCCTCGACCAGGCTCGCCACCCCGGAACTGTCGATATAGTCGACCGCCGCGAGATCGACCATCACGTGCCGCCGCTTTTTCAGGCAATTCAGAATCACCTTGCGCGCGGCCGGCGACTTGCTGAGATCGACATCGCCGTGCAGCAGCACTACCAGGAACCCGTGTTTTTCTTCCACTGGAAACGCCATGCCGGACTCCTATGCCGTGACAAACTTTTTCATCTGAAACAGGTTGCCGCCGCCCGGCGGCGCCGCCAGGAAACGGCTTTCGTCCATCAGGCAGCCGATCAGGTGAACACCAAGCCCACCCGGCCTGACATCGTCGAGGTCGCGCGAACAAACCTTGGCCACATCGACACGCTTTGCGTAGTCGCGCAGCTCGAAGACCAGGGCACCCGGCTCAGTGCGGACCCTCACATCAATCCGGCCGTCGGCATCCATCGCGTAGCCATGCTGGATGATATTCATGCACGCCTCGTTGACGGCCAGCACGACGGCGTCGCTGGCCTGCGCGTCCAGTCCGGCCATATCGGCCGCGTCCCGGATCACGCAGCGCAGCAGTTTCAGGCGACTGGGCCTGGAACAGATAGTCAGAAACACCAGTTCGTCATCACACGCCATGCTGTCCGGCTCCATCGACAATAACCAGGGTCAGATCGTCCTCGATGCCCCTGTCGGCATCCAGTACCGCGTCGGCAATCCTCTCGGCGCGCTCTGCCAGCGGCAGGTGCGAATGCTCTTTCAGAAGGCATACCAGCCCGTCTTTTTCCAGGCGGCGGTCGCCAACCCAGGCCTCGAGCAGCCCGTCCGTATAGAGGTATAAGCAGCCGCCTCGCAACTCAAAGGTGTCGCTGGGAAATACGCTGTCGGGATTTATGCCCAGCGGTGGCGCCTTGGCGGGGTATTCGCCCATCAGTGCCGCGCACCCCATATGCAGGGCGGGCAGGTGCCCCGCGCTTGCCAGCGTGACCGCGCCGCTGGCCGTGTCCACCACCCCGGCAAGCATGGTGACAAACATACCGCGCACAGAGGTTTCGTAAATTTCCCGGTTGAGCATGCCAAGCAGCTTGCCGGGATCGTGCACACCCTTGCCGAGACAGCGGAACAGGCTGGCGGTCTTGGCCATCAACAGGGCCGCGTGCATGCCTTTGCCCGACACGTCGGCCAGGCAAAACGCCACGCGGCCGTTCGGCAGCCGATAGTAGTCGTAGAAGTCCCCCGACACCGCCTTCGCGGACAGGTTCAGCCCGGCGATACCGGGGATCGGTGACCCGCAGCGCGGCAGTAGGCTTTTCTGCACCTCACGCGCAAGCTGCAGCTCGCGACGCAACTCCTCGGCGATGCGGTCCCTTTCGGCCAGGGTCTGCTCGAGACGCCAGTTAAGCTCCTGGTAGCTCAGGTTGTCCTCGGCCAGGCGCAGGTTGGCCTCGCGCAGCACCGTGTTGAAATCCACCTGTTGACCGACCCGCATCCCCATGGCGGTCGCCGCCGGCGCGAGCGCATCGGAGACACTCTGCAGCAGCGTGTCGCTCTGCTCGGCACTGGCGCCGAAGTATTCTTTCAGCAATGCGCGGGTGCGCTGGATCGCCAGGCGCTTGTCCTCGCTGCGGTACACCGCGGCCATCCAGTCAGCGCAGGCCGCAATGCGGCAGAGCGTCACGTCCTGTGGACCGGCACCCTCCGGGGGACCGTCGTGATGATAGCCCATGGCCGCGGCCAGGTCGGGTGGCAGGTCCCAGCTGGTCGCCAGTGTCAGTCCGACGTCGTCGTGGGTGGTATGAAAAAAATCCAGTTCGAGGTCACGACGCTGGTCCGGGGTCGCCTGCGCGAGCAGGTCCCAGCGCTCCACCTGGTCGGGCATCAGGTACAGCATCACCAGCAGACCAAAATCCTGTAGCAGCCCCACGGTAAAACACTCGTCGGCGTCCAGACCGGCGAGCGCGGCGAGGCTGCGCGCGCTGACGGCCCGGCGCAGTGCATCCTCCCAGTAGGCATCGATATCGAAGCCCCGGATGGAATCGGCGCGCAGGGCGTCGCGCATGGAGATACACAGCACCAGGTTGCGCAAGGCGCGATTGCCGAGAACGGTCACCGCACGGGCCACCGATTTGACTTGACTGACCAGGCCGAAAAAAGCCGAATTCGCGACCCGCAGCAGTTCTGCGGTCAATACCGGGTCGTTGGCGACAATTTGCCCCAGATCACGGCTGTCGATACCCGTTCTGGAACAGGCCTGGACGATGCGAATTGCATCCTTGGGCGGTGCCGGCAAATCTGACGGGCGAACCTTGCTGGCTGTGACGGCTTCTTCCATAAGCTGTTGGTCGTGCATCCGGGCGGAGTCTCAGGTTCCCTACCCCCGGCATAGCGGCCGATCCGGCCCCATCTAGAGCCGAATTTGCTCCGGATTCAGCGGATTAAGCGCGAGTCCCGTCTACATCAGCGCCTGCAGGGTAACCGGGAACTGCTCGGCCGCCTCCTCGAAGGCGAAAAACAGCTCATCCTCCTGCAGACGCACCACGTCAAGCAGCGCCTGCGAGAGCTGGATATCGGCCCGTGGAGAGCCCATGAAATTGCCCTGCTCCGACTCGTTCACCAGGTGGTTGGCGAGGTAAAGAATATGTGCCTCGATCGCCGACACCTCGGCCGCCTCCGGCTGATGGTGCCATTTTATGGCGTCGATCAGGGTTTCGGGCAGCTGCCAGCGTTCCATCATGTGGGCCGCGACACTCGCGTGGCTGAACTCGAAGCGCTCCAGTTCCCCCTGGTAGAGCACCTCCTCGTCACCGTCAGCCATGAGCAGCAAATCGCGCATGGCCTCGGGGCGCTGGTGGTACAGCACCAGGCTGCCGAGATCGTGCATCAGGCCGGCGACGAACAGGCGTTCGGGGTGCAGCACATTCGCACGGATGGCCAGCGCACGGGCCAGCAGGCCGGTGTACACGCTGTGCCGCCAGAACGTTTCCATCCTGACCAGCTCATTGGGAATATGCGCGAACGTCTTCACCGCCGATATGGACAGGACCAGCTGGTAGAGTTCGGTGTTGCCGATCACGGTGACGGCACGGCTGATGGTATCGATCTTGCGGCTGAAGCTGTAAAACGAACTGTTGGCAATGCGCAGCAGGCGCGCGGTCAGATTGGGGTCGATAGCGACCACCCGGGCAATATCCGCAGCGCCCGAAGTCGGCGAGTGGATCAGTTCGAAAAGCTGCATGCAGATATCCGGCGGAGACACCAGGCCTTCAACGTCGTCCAGCAGGGCGACTATGGATGCGTTCTGAGCTTCACCGGCAAGGGGCGTATTTTGGCTGATCATGAGACGTATCTACCCGTTTTCGTTACAAGCGTTAACGACCCGTGAACCTGAAACTGGAGAATCGGCAGAGCGCTTTTTTGCCGAGCCGATCACATAAGCGGAAATTGCGCTGTGCTATCAATATCACCCGGACGTTATAGCAAATAACCAACCACACCGAGTGATGCAGCCATGTCAGATAGCGCCAAAGAAAATGTCGTCAGCCTGGATGATTACGGCCAGATGCGGCGAGGGCTTGGCAATGGCCCCGGTACGCAGGCATTGCGCGAAGTCCGCGATCTCGCCAGCAAGCAGCTCAAACAGCACGTCGGACGCATGATGGAGAAGGTCGATGACGCGCTGTTCGCGCGCGCCGAAAAGGCCGAGAACAACGTCGCGCAGACCCGGTATTTCGACGCCATGCGGGAACTGCGCATCATCCGCAATGACATCGAAGACGACTTTATTGCGGGCTTCAATGCACGCTTTAACCAGGGCATCCCGCGCCACAGCCAGGAAAGCCAGTCCTTTAGCCTCAATTTCGAGGGCGAGTCCACACTCGGTCTGGTGGAAAAGGACGACATGGAAGAGGAGCTTGCGATCACCAACATGGTCACAAAGACCCGTGGTATCTGCACGCAGTCGCTGTATTCTCTGGACAAGCGCATCGGCTTTCTCATCCGCGACCCGGACCTGGAACGCTGGCAGAACCCGCTTGGGCCTGAGGCGGTGTGCGACGCTTTCCGCGAGGCGGCCAATCGGATCGAGACCGGGCTGGAAATCCGCCTGGTAATCTTCAAGCTGTTCGACCAGCACGTAATTTGCCACATGGACGCGTTGTACAAGGAAGTGAACCAGCAGCTTGTCAAACTCGGCGTACTGCCGGAGATCCGCGCCACGGTACGCCGTTCCGGGCATTCCGCGCCGCGGCCTCAGGGCCCCGGCGTCCCCGGCGGGCACATCGAGCAGCCCCCGCAAGGTTACGACACAGGTGACTACATCACGGGCGGGCAGCACTATTCCGACGCCTACCAGCATGCGGGCATGGCCCCTGGCATCCACCCGAGCGGGGCCCCGGGGACATACTACCCGGGTGGCGGCACCCCGGCCTCGCTCAGCGCCCTTACCTTCCTGCAACAGGGCGGCGTCGCGGCGGCCAACGACCAGGGCGCCGGTTTCAGCGTTGATCCGTCGGCTCTCGAATCGGGCCACGTCAATATTCTGCACGGTATCAAAGCTTCACCGGTCATCCAGAACCTCGGCAAGGCCGGCGACATGACCATCGACATCGTCGCCATGCTGTTCGACTACATTCTCGACGACCCCAACATCCCCGACGGCATGCGTGCGCTGATCGGGCGCCTGCAGATCCCGGTACTCAAAGTCGCCCTGCTGGACCGCGAGTTCTTCACCCGCAAGTCACACCCGGCCCGCCAGTTGCTGAACCGGCTCGCGGCAACGGCTGTCGGCTGGGACGCGCAGCAAGGCAACGACGACCCGCTGTACCGCAAGGTCGAGTCGATTGTGCAGGCCATCCTCGACAAGTTCGAGGATGACACCAGCCTGTTCGGCACCCTGCTCGAGGATCTGGACGCCTTCCTGCGCAAAGAAGAGGAACGTGCCGAGGTGCGTGCCGAACGCTCCGCCAAGGTGATGGAAGGCCAGGAACGCCTGGAGGTCGCCAAATCCACCACGCTGGAAGAGATCGAGCCCCGCGTCAGCGATGCGGTCAGCCTGGATTTCGTCCGCGAATTCGTCACCACGCACTGGAAAAACCTGTTGTTCATCACCTGCGCACGCCAGGGCAAGGACAGCGACGCCTGGAAACAGGCCGTTGCCACCATGGATGACCTGATCTGGAGCGTCAAACCCAAGCACACCGTCGCGGAGCGCAAACGCCTGGTCGCCATGCAGCCGGTGCTGTTGAGCAACCTGCGTACCGGCATGGAACGTCTCTCGATCCCGGCCACCGAACGCGACGACTTTATCGCCAGGCTGGTGCACGCCCACGGGCGTACCGCGGTCAACAAGAGCGAGCAGGACGAGGCCGCGGAAATCGCTGAAAACACTCCTGAGGCGGTGCAACCGACAGAAGCCGCTACCCCTGAGCAGCCCCGGGAAAACCAGACGCGTGTGCACCGGGCGGCAGCCGGCAAGCCGCAGACGGCCGGCGCCACGCCGGTCAACGACGAGTACACCGAGCGGGTGCGGATGCTCAAGAGCGGTACCTGGCTGGAAATCAACGGCCGGGACGGCAAGGCCGTGCGTGCCAAGCTGAGCTGGGTCAGCCCGATTACCGGCACCTACCTGTTCACCGATCGCCAGGGTCTGAAGGCCGGCAACTACACGCTGGACGAACTGGCCCAGTTGTTACGCACCGCGCGGGCCCGTGTGCTGAACAGCACGCCGCTGATGGACCGGGCCGTGGGCACGGTGCTCAAGCAGTACCAGCAGCAATGAGCAGGCAACACCGCGTACGCTACGCGGGTGCTGCCGACAAGCGGGTGTACAACACCAGCGCGCCCATCAGCATCGGCTGGTGCAGCAGGTAGATCAGCAGGCTGTGCCGGCCGGCGAATGCCAGCCAGTCGAGCGGCGACGCCGCGCTGCGCGGCTGCCAGCGGCGCGCCAGCCGCCGCATCGCCGGCCCCGCGAATATCCCCAGCAGCACCACGCCGAACCAGGGTAACAGGGGCACGTAGTCCTCGGTCGGTGGCTTGCGCGTCATCAGGCCTATCCAGCGTCGCCCGGGTTCGTCGAACCACGGCGATTGATAGCGGTTGGCCGCCAGGATGAGCGCAACACCCAGCACCAGGTTCAGCCAACCCGCACGGACGAACAGCAGGCCCAGCACACTGGCCAGCGCAATGAAATGCAGTACGCCGAAAAAAACGAAACGCTCGGCAAACATCCACCAGGTCGCGACGCTGACCAGCAGCGCCGCGGCAAGCAGATATCCCAGGCGACGCAGGTAGCGGGTCAGTATCAGACCCGAGCGTGTGGCCAACACCAGGCTGACGCCGACAAGAAACAGGAATGAACTGAGAATCAGCGTCCTGGCGTTCAGCCAGAAACTGTCCTCGTAGAAATTGAAATCGGCCAGACCAAAGTAGCTCAGGTCGAAACAGAAGTGAAACGCCACCATCATGGCGATCGCGATGCCGCGCAGGGCGTCGATTAACAGCAGGCGCTGCCGTGGCTGGGGCAAATCCGTCATTGCACGATTGACAGGGCCGTGACATTGTCACGCAAATCGCCGCACCGTTCAGCGCGAGCTGTTCAGCCCCACAAAGCTCCCGTTATTGTCCTCGGCCAGTTTACGCATCAGGGCCGCAAAGCGCACGCTGTTGCCGGGAATCCCCCCCTGCGAAAACTGCACCGGGAAGCCTATAGTGTGGATGCGAACGCGCCGCCTGCCGCTGGCGTCTGCCCGGTTGAGCTGGTCGACGGTCTCGACCACCTGCTGGATCGAGCCACGCGCAAAGTCGTCGCCGAACACATACAGGCTGATCCGCTTGTCCTTTGCATAGAAGCGGCGTATGGCAGCCTCGATACCCTCCACCGGGCTGGAATTGGAAAACGGCGCCCAGCCCGCAAGACGTTCGACGATCGCCTTGCGGCGCGCAGGCGTGTCCGGTATCCAGCGCCCCTGGTACTGGGAAAACATGTAGTCCCCCATGTCATTCATCACCTGTATACCTTTTACCTGCGGATAGATATCCAGTACCTGGGTGACTTTTTTCAGCACCAGCGGCCAGGCACCCTTCTGCATCGACCCCGAGGTATCGATGATAAAGATAATATACTCGCTGTCGACAGGGACGCCGCCGATGGTGCTGTCACGGCGCCGGTACCCTTCACCCAGCAGGCGCCGCAAATCCTCGTCGAGCGACTGTTGCGCGCTCTGCAACTGATGTTCGATGCGCCGCTGTGCATCGAACTCGCGCTTGCTCGCAGCATAGCGCCCGCGGATCTTGGAAAGATCACCCTGCAGGCGTGCCAGGCTGCGGTTGCTCTCGGACAACTGCTGCTGCTTGTCGGTCAACTCCCGGTTCAGGGTAGCGGTCTCACCGCGGATATCGTGCAACTCCGCCTGCAGGCGGTGAACCAGCCCGGTAAGGTCGACGGCCAGTTTTTCAATCACATGCGGCTCGGACACCTTGACGATCACCAGCAGCAGGATAATGGCGCCGAAACCACAGGAGACCACGTCGAGAAACGACAGGTTAAAGATGTCCACACTGCGCCGCGCACGCCGGCTCACGGCCAGTCCCTCGCGGGCGTGAGGAAAGACCCCCTGGTATCGAGTGCCAGTCGCCAGTACACCGCCGCTGCCCAGGCGTCGCCTTCCATGGGCAGTAATATGGTGTTGACAGGGATACCCGCAGGCAGGCTTTTCGCCGCCTGGTCAAAATGCGCGAGACGTTGTTCAGGGCTGACCGTCGTCCCTTTGGGTTTGTCACGGCCCTGGGTTGGCAGGCCGTCGGTGATCAGCAGGATATTATCCGGTGCGGGCTTCAGTTCTCTGGCAACGGCAAAGGCCGAATACAGGCGCGTGCCACCCTGTGGCGCGACGGCTTTCAGCGGCGCCAGTGCAGACTGGATATCGGTTGCCGTCGACGCGCTCAACCAGTGCCCCTTGCTGCCTGCCGCCGTCGGGCGCGCCGCGGTATCAAAGGTGTACAACTGGAACTGCGCATCGACCGGCAACTGGCTCACCAGCCATTCGGCGGTCGCCCGCGCGCGCTGCCACTTGGCGGCAGCACGCCGCTGCGCTTCATCCATGTTGCGCCGGCGCACGACATTGACAATGGTCTCGTCGAGCATGCTCGCCGAAGCGTCCAGCAGAATCAGGACGTGCTTGCCGCCGATTTTCAGACCGGTCAGATACTGGCGGTCTCCCTCCCCGGCAATGCGATGCACCCGGGCGCCGGCAGCCGCGGCCGGTTTCTCTCCAAGACGCTGCTTGTCCGCATCCAGCTGTTTCAGGTCCGCGCTCAACGCCGCGATGTGTTTGCGGCTGGCCTGCGTATCCGCGTCCATGCGCGCGATTTCCGCTTCGAGTTCGCGCATGCTGCGTATAACCTGCTCAGTGTCGCCGCGGGTAGTGACCAGTTGCTGTGCGGTATCGCGAAGACTGTTACGCGCCCTGACCATATCTTCGCGGCCCGTCAGGACCTGCTCCTGCAACTTCACCGCTTCGGAGCGCAGGTCGGCGAAAGTCTGCTTGCGCGCCCTCACCGTATCGGTGTTGAGGATCAGCACCAGCAGCACCACGGCACCGAAACCGCAGAACATGATGTCCAGAAACGACAGCGAGAACGGCGAAATGGGACGACGCTTCATCGCCGCGCTTCAGGTCTTCAGACGCCGAATCATCCAGCGGTCGACATAGCGTTCACTGTCCAGCACCAGGCGCTCCTGCATCAGTTGCAGCTGGTGGATAAAAAACATCAGCACAATGCTGATCACCAGCGCGATGAAGGTCGAATTGAATGCCACCCCAAGGCTTGCCGTCACGCCGGTGATATCGCCTTCCACGGCGCGGTGCGCCTGCCCGAGCGCGTCACCGATGCCACGCACGGTGCCGATAAAACCGACCGAGGGAATCGCCCAGGCGATATAGCGGATAATCGACAATTCGGACTCCAGCCGCTCGCCTTCCGACTCGCAGATATCACGCGCCGCGGTAGACACGTCCTGCACGTTGCCCGTGGCGGCGAAACGTTCCACTGCCGTCAGCAGGGCCCGCGGCAGCAGCGACTCGCGATCCGCGTCAGGCAGTGTATTCAAGCGCTCGGCGAGTTCATGGGTATCCTCCCGCCCGATCGGCAGATTGTCCGGCAACTGCAGCAGATCGTGTTGCAGCAGGCGTTGCTGGCGGTACACCACCAGCCCCTTGTAGGTGAGGATCGCCAGCGCCCAAAGCATCAGGATAAAACAGCTTTCCTGCTCGTAGTCCTTGACAACGACAAAGAACGAACGCTGCTGCACGGCATCCGGATTGTCCCGTAGCTGCACCGCCTGCTGTTCGAGAAAGCTCTCCGCCTGCGGACGAACCCAGGTGACATACAAGGCATGAACCAGGATGAATGCAATCAGCAGTGCGAACAGCTGGAAGACAAATTCGTTGGGAAAGTTCTTCTTCATGGATACGGGTCTCAGATATCTACCGGAAAGGACACCACGCTGTCTGCCTTGATGCGTTCGCTGGGGGTATAGCTTCCCGCCGGCGCCGGCGTGGCCGGTGGTTCCGCTTTGGCCGGAGCCCGGGTGGTCGCTGGTGCCGGGGACCGGGGAACCGCCGGCGCCTGCGGCTGTAACGCTGCCGGCGGCTCGGCGGGCGGCGGATTCCCCGTCGGCGGCCTGAGCGCAAACGCCGGCGCCGTCGCCAGGGCAATGGCCAACGCCACCGGCACCGCCAGCCTGCCCGCTCTGGGTGTTGCTGCTGCCTGCATATTCCGTCTCCTATTCGGCATAGCGCGCCACTCGAAAGCCCAGGTCGCTGCGCGGCTCGCGGCTGTAGTCGCGGTAACTCAAACGCAGTTCGGTGATATTGCCGTGGCGCCAACTGGAACCACGCACCACGTGGTGTTCACCCTGCACCGGTCCCAGCGGATCTTTCACCAGGCGATCGGCCTGGCCGGGGTAAACGGCATAGTAATCGGTCATCCACTCGGCGACGTTGCCCGCCAGATCATAGAACCCCGGCGGGTAGGCTGCAAAACTGCCCACCGGCGCACTGACCCGGTAACCGTCATCGTAGCCCGGCACGGTTTGCGCCAGGGTGTCGGCGATGCGCGCATCGGCGAAATTGGCTACCACCTGTGTCGGCGGGAAGTCGCCCGTCCACGGGTAGCGTGCCGTCTCGGCCCGCCCGAGCACGCGCGCAACGTAAGCCCACTCCACCTCGCCCGGCAGGCGATAGCCGGTGTTCACCGGCCGTATGAGCTGCATATGCCCGCTCACCTCACGATAGGCCGCGGGCAGGCCCTGTTTCCCGCTCAGCCAGTTGCAATAGCGCGCCGCATCGTCCCAGCTGACATTCACCACCGGTTGAGTGGCGCCGTCAAGGCTCGCGCCTTCGGCACTGCCGGAGCGGTGGGATGGCTTGAACGCGCGATACTCGGCGTTGGTCACCTCTTTTTCCCCGAGATAGAAGGGTCGCGTCAACTGCACCAGGCGGCGGCTTTCGTTGGCGCGTCGCCCCGGCTCGCGACGCGAAGCGCCAAGGGTAAAGGCTTTGCCCGGATGCACCAGGCGCAACTGCTGCCCCGCAGGTGTACTTGTGGTCTCCGGCGTGGCGACCCGCTTTACCTGTTGCGGGGTTTTCAATATCACGTCGAGGTTCTGACTGACGCCCGCGCGCGGCGTCACCTCAACCACCCGGGTGACGTAGCCCGGTTTGTGCACTTCGAGGCGATGTGCCCGGGTACTCAGGCGCAGGCGGCGGGTGGCCTTGCCCAGAGGTTCACCATCGACACGGATCTCGGCGTCGGCGGGATCGGTGGTAAGGAACACGGTGCCGTACTGGACAGCGAGCTTGAGCGATAATGCCAGCTGCTGCTCCGGCTGCACCCGGACGCTTTTTTTCAGCGTGGCGTAACCGGGCTTGCTCAACTCGATGAGGTGCTCCTGCGTCGACGACAATACCAGGCTGGCGGGCGTGGTACCCCGGAACTCGCCGTCCACCGCGACGGTGGCCGCTGCGGGGATACTGGCAAGCGTCAACTCGCCATCGGCGGGTTCCAGCACCAGCCCGTCGAGCGCCAACGGCTCGCCGGCCACGACAGTCTGTTGCAGTCTCAGCGTCTTGTAGCGCGGCATTTCCAGGGCAATCGTGTGATCACCCTGCAGCAGCTCGGTTGCAAGCGGCGTCACACCCAGCATCTCCCCGTCGATGCGCACCTGCGCGCCGGTGGGTTCGCTGCCGATACGAACCTCCGCCCATGCAGGCGCCAGCGTAAAGCTGACCCGTTGCGTCTTACCCAGACCGGCGATGTCCACTTCCTGTTCTTCGGAAAGGTAGCGTTCGGCCTGGATACGCAGGCGGTGGCGGCCGCGCTCGATGCGCGCAACACCCTCGGCGTCAACGTCCACCGGTTGCGCGTCGACCAGCAGCTGGAAGGGCACTTCGGGGTGCACCGCCAGATGAACCTCGCCCGGCAGTTCGCGCATAGTCAGTTCGAAATCGCGAAAACCGCCCCAGGGTACGTCGAGCGTTTCATCCAGCGCAGAGTAACCGGGCAGCGTCGCCTGCACCCGGTAGCTCCCCGGCCAGACCAGCAGCCGCCCCCCCAGCGGCAGCGGTGGCGGAAATCCCCTGAGTGACTGACTGACCGGCGGCGGGCTGACCCTGACTTCAATTGGTGTCGCAAGCAGCACAAAGACCGCGGCCAGCAGCAACAGTAACAGCACGCCACCGGCCAGGCGCTTCAGCGCCCTGTGCGGCCTCACGGGTGGCGCGGCACCGGTCCCGGGCAATAACGGCTTGCCGGGCGGCGGCCGCAGCGCCGGCGGCTGTTGCTCGGGCTCAGGCTGGTATGCCCGCACGACGATATGCACCTGGTCGCCCTGTACCGTCCATTGCAGCACAGCGTCGCCGGCCTGCACCTGGTCACCGGACTTCAACCAGGCGGACTCGTGCAGGTGCCGGTGATTGTGAAACAGCGCGTCCTCCGCCGAAACCGGCTGCAGATAGGCGTGGCCATCGGACAAGGCGACATAGGCAACAATGCGGTCAGCGGGACTGCCGGGCAGGACGATATCCGCGACCTCCTCGCCACCCAGCGACAAGGGCAACTGCGCGGCGTCCAGGCGGCGCGCACCACGTGCATCATCAACGAAGTAGACCCGGTTCAAACCGGCTCCTCGCAACGGATATCAACGACGGGCGCGGGTGCGCCCGGGCGCAGCGTGAATACCCGGCGCACATCGCGGTAACCGGGCCGCGAGCCGACGGCCGTGTAGGTGCCCGGCCGCAGTTCCTCCAGCCGGTCGACAAAGCGGCCCAGGCGGCCCACATGGTAGATCAGGACTTCGGTCTCGCCATCGGAATGCAACCTGACCGGCAGCGGCTGGCGCGCCGCCAGCACCAGCGACTTCAACTTCTCGATCTTGGCAGCGAGTTTCGGTTCATTGGCCGGCGCCGTGGGCACGTCGTGCAACAACCGCTCGGCATTCGCGAGAGGTTCGTCCGCATACAAGCGCGCGGGATCGTCAAGATAGTGATCGAACTGCCCGTTGAGCCTGGCGCGCTGCCGGGCACGCGCCAGGCCCTCACGGGCGAACCCGGCCCTTGCGTCGATTTGCAGCACCTTCTCGTAGCGTTGAATGGCGCCCGGCCAGTCCTCTGCCCTGGCACGCCCCGTGGCACTTTGGCGCAGTGCCGCTATGGCCGCCTCGCGGCGCACAACGCGTAAACGCTCACGGGCGTCTGCAACCGCAGTCGCCTGCGG
>JASFNS010000006.1:0-15804 GCA_050116915.1 Thiogranum sp.
AGCAGCACCAAGGGACTGGAAGCCCTCAAGTGGATGGACGCGCGTGCGGTGGCGGAGCTGATCCGTCTCGAGCACCCGCAGATCCAGGCCATCGTCCTTTCATACCTTGACAACGACCACGCTGCGGAAGTCATCCGGTTTTTCCCGGAACGCACGCGCCACGACGTGTTGCTGCGCATCGCCACGCTTGATGGTATTCAGCCGTCCGCGCTGCAGGAACTGGACGACATACTCGAGCGCCAGTTCCAGGGTAATCAGAACGTGCAATCCTCGAGTGTCGGCGGCATCAAGGCGGCGGCGGATATTCTCAACTTCGTCGACAGCTCCATCGAGGGCGAAATCATGGAAGCCATCAAGGATGCGGACGCCGAACTCGGTCAGCAGATCCAGGACCTTATGTTTGTTTTCGACAACCTGATCGATGTAGACGACCGTGGCATCCAGTCGTTGTTGCGCGAGGTGTCGTCGGAAACCCTGATCCTCGCCCTGAAGGGTGCCGACCAGGCCATGAAGGACAAGATCTTCAACAACATGTCGAAGCGTGCCGCTGAAATGATGCGCGATGACCTGGAGAACAAGGGGCCGGTGCGCCTCAGCGAAGTCGAGGGTGCCCAGAAAGAGATTCTGGCCATTGCCCGGCGCATGTCTGAATCCGGCGAGATAGCGCTGGGCGGCAAGGGAGCGGAGCAGTTTGTCTAGGATTATCCGCGGTGAGGAACTGTCCGATTGCCAGGCCTGGCTCGTGCCCGAGGTCAAGTCGGAAGGCAAGCGGCAGGCCAAACCGGTTACCGCGCGCCAGCTGGAGGAAATCCAGAACCAGGCGCGCGAGGAAGGCTTTCAGCAGGGGTTGCGGGAAGGCCGCGATGCCGGGCTGAAGGAATTACAGGCCCGCATCCGGGTGCTGGAACAGATGCTGCAAACCTTGGATAAACCTTTCGCCCAACTCGATGAAGCCGTCGAGCAGCAGTTGGCCCGCCTGGCCATGCTGGTGGCTCGTCAACTGGTGCGCCGCGAGTTGAAGACCGAGCCCGAGGAGGTGATCGGGGTTGTGCGGGAGGCGCTGGGCGCGCTGCCGGTCGCGGCGCGGAACGTGCGCCTGATGTTGCACCCGGAAGATGCCGCGCTGGTGCGCGAGGCCATGCCGGCAGGTCAGGGCGAGCAGCAGATGCAGATTGTCGCAGACCCGCTGCAGACCCGCGGCGGCTGCCGGGTATTAACGGATACCTCTCAGATCGACGCCAGCGTGGAGGCCCGCCTCAATGCAGTGATCGCTCACGTGCTGGGCGGCGAGCGCAGCAGCGACGGTGAGGCCGGATAATGCTGCCCACGCAACGCAGCGCGATCTGGTCACAACGGCTGGCCCCGTATCTCGCGCGCGCCGAGCAACCGCGACCGCTGGTCGTCGCTGGCAAGTTGACACGCATGGTGGGGCTTACCCTCGAAGCGGTCGGCTGTCAGGCCACGATTGGGGCACGCTGCCTGATCGAACCCTCCGCGGGTGATGCCATCGAAGCCGAGGTGGTGGGCTTCCACGACGACAAACTTTATCTGATGCCGATCGGCGGGCTGCAGGGACTGGGGCCGAATGCCCGGGTGACACCGACACACAGCGTCTGTGAAGTCCCGGTCGGCGAGCATCTGCTTGGCCGGGTCCTCGACGGCGCAGGTCATCCGCTGGACAGCAAGGGGCCGATACAGGCTGACCGGCGTGTGCCCCTGACGGGGCGTTCCATCAATCCGTTGTCGCGCCCGCCCATTCACGAACCGCTGGATGTCGGTGTCGCCGCCATAAACGCGCTTCTGAGCGTTGGCCGGGGTCAGCGTATGGGGCTGTTTGCCGGTAGCGGCGTCGGCAAGAGTGTTTTGCTCGGCATGATGACGCGTTATACCAATGCGGACGTGATAGTGGTCGGTCTGATTGGTGAACGTGGCCGCGAGGTCAAGGAATTCGTCCAGAATATCCTCGGCGAAGAGGGCCTGGCGCGGGCGGTGGTGGTCGCGACACCGGCTGACAATTCGCCGCTGATGCGCATGCACGGTGCCATGCTGGCGACCAGTATCGCTGAATACTTCCGCGACCAGGGTAAGCAGGTGTTGCTGCTGATGGATTCGCTGACGCGCTTTGCCCAGGCACAGCGCGAAGTCGCCCTGGCTATCGGCGAACCGCCGGCCACAAAAGGTTACCCGCCGTCGGTATTCGCCAAGCTGCCGCAGCTGGTGGAGCGCGCCGGCACCGGCGAGCATGGTGGTTCGATAACCGCGTTCTACACGGTGCTCGCCGAGGGCGACGATCAGAACGATCCGATTGCCGATGCCGCGCGCGCAATCCTCGATGGTCACGTGGTGCTGTCCCGGGAACTCGCCGAGGCGGGGCACTATCCGGCCATCGATATCGAGGCGTCGATCAGTCGCGTCATGGTGGATGTCGTCGCACCCGAGCACGAACGCGCCGCCCGACGCTTCAAACAGATTTATGCGACCTATCGCCAGAACAAGGACCTGATCAATGTCGGTGCGTACCAGGCAGGCAGCGATGTGCGGGTGGACGAGGCTGTTGCCATGCACCCCCGTCTGAGCGGTTTTCTGCAACAGCACATGCGTGAACGGGTGGGATGGAACGACAGTCTTGCCGGTCTGGCCGCGGCTCTCGGCGTGGCACCGGAGGCGAGCCGGGCGGCCGGCGGATGACCAGGGCCCGCAGGTGGGACGGAGTACGCCCGGATACCGGGGGGGCGGGCGGGGGGCTCAGGCTCAATGTCGACTCGATAGGTGCCGAAATACAACCAGGAGCGAGTAGCAGAAGTGCAGCCAATGACACGATCCAAACGCATGCAGCCGGTGCAACGCGTCGCCCACGGCCGGGAACAGGACGCCATGCGCAAGCTCGGCGAAAGTCAGCAGTTCCTGGACGCCCAGAAAGCCAAGCTGGAAGAGCTGCGGAGTTATCGGGAACAGTACGCGCGTGACTTCACTGCCAGCGGCGGAAACGGCCTCCAGGCGACCCGCTTGCGCGACTATCGCGTGTTCCTGAACCGTCTGGGTGAGGCCATTGCGCAGCAGGAGGCCCTGATCTCGCGCTACGAGTCGCAGCACGAACAGACCCGCCAGTGCTGGGTCGAGTCCCGCGGCCACAGCCAGGCCATCGACAAGGTGGTCGATCGCTACCGGCAGCAGGAACACCAGCAACAGGAGCGCCGCGAGCAGCTGGAGCAGGACGAACGGGCCCAGCGGGGACCGAAGAAATAGACCTGGCACGGGCATTGCTCTCATCCCTGTAAGTGAGTTGAATCATGCACAGGAGTGAAGGGATGAACCCATCCTTGCCAGGTTTGCCAATCGCCGTCACGGCATCCGGGGTGCCGCCCGGGGCAGGCTTAGATATTCAAACGAATCAATCTGATAGCGAAGCTTCCAACGGCTTTGACGGAGTGCTCGCGCAGCTCGTTTCCGGCCCCGCGCCGGTCACGCAGGACGCGGCTGCGGTGCCGGTGGACGCTCGGCAGCTGTTTGCCGGGCTGCAAGAGCTGCCGCAGGGCGGCAAGCTGTTGCCGCTGTTGCAGCAGACGCTGGACCGGGTTGCAGCCAGCGGCATTGATCTCAAGAAGTTTGTGGCGGATCTGGCCGCCAAGCTTAAAGTGCTGTCACAGGACACCACCAAAGACCCGGCGCAGCAGCTGGCGCTGGCCTTGCAGCAGCTGGTTCAGGAGCAGCCCGCTCTGAAGCCGGTGTTGCCGGCCGACCTGCTGGACGCGATGGCACAGGGCATGACACAGCCGCGAGATCCGCTTGCGATCGAGGCGGCGCCGCCAGGCCACAGCACGCTGGCAAACGTCGCGCACAAGGCTTGCGACCGGCCTGCGGACCTGCAGCAGTCGGTTCAGCAGTCTATCCAGCAAGCCATCCAGCAGTCTGTCGCCAGGGACGCTAAACCGTCGGCACTGGATACGGCGTGGACACAATTGCAACAGACGACTGCGCTGCCGGAGGGCGGCGCTGCTGACATTGCGGTTCTGACGGCGGCCTTCAAGCGGCTGTTGAGTGATAACCGGTCGGCGTCGTCCGAGGCGCTGCCGCGCGCCGAATCGCTGCTCGCCGGTGCGTCACCAATAACCGGCGCGCCTGTTGGCGCCGCTCACGCGGCGCCCGCAGCCCCGACCGTTGCGCTCAATACGCCCTTTGGCCAGGCCGACTGGGACCAGGCGCTGGGCGAGCGCATCCAGTGGCTGGCCAGTCAGAAGGTGCAGGGTGCGCAGGTCAAGTTGAATCCGGCCAACCTGGGCCCCATGGAAGTCCGTATTCAGATGCAGAACGACCAGGCGAGTATCCAGTTCACGTCGCACCATGCCCTGGTACGGGAGGCACTGGAAGCCGCGTTGCCGCGCTTGCGCGACATGTTCGAGGCTTCCGGCGTTCAGCTGGTGAACGTGGATGTGTCGTCGGGACAATCGTTCGCCCAGCAGCAGCAGGCCGCGCAAGATTCATTCGGGCAGCCCTGGAGCCATAATTTTGACACCAGCGAACCGGAGCTGAAAATCCACACGCAAACACCGCTTGGCGCATTCGTCGCGCAGGGCCGTCTCGACTTGTTTGCCTAAGCGGTTGAAATCCCGCATCTGATTCGCCAGCACCCGCGCCAGCGTCGCGGCCGGGCCGGGTATCCGGCCGCTAAGAGACTGATTGTCTTTAGGGATATTGCTGTGCTACCTTTTACTTACAATTATAACAACTACTGGATTTGGCGATGCCAACACCCACGAAGAAACGCGGGCGGCCGAAAGAGGAGAGGCGCTCCGGCGGGCGTAAGAAATCCTCCAGCCCGATGCTTGGCAAAGAGGTCAACTATGTTCTGCAGCTGAGCGCTGCAGACACGGAGTTACTCAAGCGCTACGAGGGTGTGCTGGCTCAGGGTGCGGCCGGCTTCGCGGAAACCAGTTACAACTACCTCTTCGATAATCCCGACATTGCCGATGTGTTGTATGCCTTCGAGCGCGATGGCGGCAATATCGGCGAACTGGTGCGTGCGATGCTCGGGCACAAGCTGGGTCTTCTGAGCGGCGATATCGACGAAGCGGTGACCCAGCAATCGGAACACATCGGCAGGGCCCACTACCGGCGAGGCGTCAAACCGGTATGGACGCTGGGCGCCTACCGCCTGTTTCTCGAGCACCTGCAACAACTGGTTGCGACCGACCCGCAGATTGCGCACGAGGACCGTGACGCGGTCGAGTCGGCGTTGATCAAAATGATTTTCCGCGACCTTGCAGTGATGACCGAGGCCTACTGGCGTGCCGCAATCGACCAGTTGACCGACCAGCGCGACGAACTCGGCGCCGAACAGTCGCTCGCCGGCGAGATTCTCAGCAATATCCCGCAACTGCTCTGGACGGTGGACATCGAGAGCAACAGAATCAGCTACGCCAGTCCAGGGACCCGCGCTTTCTGCCGCCAGGAACTCGAAGCACCGATCCCCTGTTTCTACCGTATTCACGGCAGCGAACGCGAACGCGTGCTCACCGCCTGGCAGCAGGTGATCGATAACGAGACGGTACAACTGGAACTCCGCCTGCGCGCCGAAGACAATGATGATCAGGCGGATCGCTGGTTCCGAATGGCCTTCTATCCGATGGCCAACCGTCGCGGACGCGTGTTACGTGTGCACTGTCTGATGGAAGACATCACGGACATGCACACCGACCGCGAGCGGCTCGAACAGCTGTCCACACAGGACGAAATCACCGGGCTGGCTAACCGTGCCCTGTGGTTCGACCGTCTCAGCTCCGCATTGGCCGTTGCGCGACGCAATCCCGGTGCCTCGGTAGCCGTGATGGTGCTGGATATCAACCAGTTCAAAATGTACAACGATTCGCTCGGCCAGCAGGCCGGCGATGAACTGTTGCGTCAGATCGCCCGGCGCCTGCAAAGAGTGCTGCGCGACACCGATACTCTCGCCCGTCTTGGCAGCGACGAGTTCGGTATCGTTCTGCCGTTTCTGCAGGATGCCGAGCGTGCCGTGGAGCGCGTTGCCGGGGAGGTCATCAACGCGCTGCAGGCGCCGTTCTCGCATGAACAGCGGGAACTCTGCCTCAGCAGTGCCATCGGTATTTCCGTCTATCCCCAGCACGGCGAGGATGCCAATACGCTGGCCAACCATGCCGACCGGGCCATGTATCGCGCCAAGTGGAATTCGGCGCCCTACCTTTTCTACGAAGCCGACCTCGTGCCTTCGTCGGCGACCGAACACCTGCAGTTCTCCGGGCAACTGCACGGCGCGCTGGAGCGCCACGAGTTCGAGCTGCATTACCAGCCGAAAATGGACCTTGCCAGCGGTGAAATCCGCGGTGCCGAGGCGCTGTTACGCTGGCAGCACCCTCAGCAGGGGCTGGTACTGCCCACGCGGTTTATCGCCGTCGCCGAGCAGCTCGGCATGATCGCGCCGATCACCGACTGGGTGCTGGATACCGCCTTGCAGCAAAGCAAGCTCTGGTCAGCCGGTGGCAAACCCATGCCGATCTCGGTGAATGTTTCGGCACGCTCCTTCCAGTCGCCGGGCCTGGTTGGCAGCATCAGAGCCGCCCTGGAACGTGCAGGTCTTGACGGCAGCAGCCTGGAGATCGAAGTTACCGAGGCCACCTTGATGGCGGACCTCGAAGAGGGCGCGCGGACGCTCGACCGCCTGAGCGAGCTCGGTGTCTCGATCGCCATCGATGACTTCGGCACCGGGTATTCGTCGCTCTCCTACCTGAAACGCCTGCCGATCCACACGCTCAAGATCGACCAGTCGTTCCTCGAAGATATGGCCAACAATCCGCGCGATGTCGCAGTCGTGCGGTCGATTATCGAACTGGGCCATAACCTCGACTGCCAGGTGGTCGCTGAAGGCGTGGAGGATGAAATCATCCGTCAACGACTGCAGGACCTCGGCTGCGACCTGGTACAAGGCTTCCACATCAGCAAACCGCTGCCGAACGAAGGCTTCGGCGAGTGGTTGTCGCACGCCAGGCACTGATTCCGGCTGACCGGACACCGGGCATATCCCTTCAGCCAATCTTCTGTCGGCGAGTGCGTCATCAATAAGTCAAAACTCCGGCGCCGTACGGATTGACTGAAATAACTACATGATTTAACTATATAAAAAATACCTCTTCGCGTGGCACACGTCTTGCTACCCCTCAAGCACAAGCTAAAACAGGGGTTTGCAAATGGCACGGGAAGACGATTTGGACCTGGATATCGAGGGTGGTGCAGAAGCGCCCAAGTCCAGGTCCAAGATGCTCATTGTAATTGTGGTCGTGGTATTGCTGTTGGGCGTTTCCGCGACGGCAACACTTATGTTGACCGGCATTTTGTCCGGCGACGATCAGCCGGTCGATATGCAGAGCGCGTCCGGCGGCAAGGCAGACAAAGGCGCCGCCAACAAGCTCGCCAGCACCAGACCTCCCCTGAACTATATCCCGCTCGACCCCCCGTTTGTGGTCAATTTCAGCGGTGACACCGATATCCGTTTTCTGCAGATTACCATTGAGGCCGGCACCCGCGATCCGGACGCCGTGGAGCGCGTCAAGGAGCAGCGGCCGGCTATTCGCAACAGCCTTGTCATGCTCTTCAGCAGCCAGGACCCGACAGTTCTCAATACCCGCGAAGGCAAGGAAAAGCTGCGCGCGGATGCTCTGGCTGAAATCCAGAAAGTGATGAAAGCCGAGACCGGCAAACCCGGTGTCGAAAGCGTTTTCTTTACCAGTTTTGTCATGCAATAGGCCACGCCCGTGAATGATCTGCTTTCTCAAGACGAAATCGACGCCCTGCTGCACGGCGTCAGCGGCGGCGACGTCGAAACCGAGACCGACGAGGAGCTACCCGAGGGCGAGGTCCGCGGCTACGATTTCACCAGCCAGGATCGTATTGTCCGTGGGCGCATGCCCACCCTGGAGATGATCAACGAGCGTTTCGCACGCTACTTCCGTATCAGTCTTTTCAACATGCTGCGCCGTGCCGGCGAGATCTCGGTTTCCGGCGTACAGATGCTCAAGTTCGCCGAGTATGTGCACAGTCTGTTCGTGCCCACCAGCCTGAACCTGGTGCGGGTACACCCGCTGCGCGGCACGGCGTTGTTTGTGCTGGAACCCAAACTGGTGTTCGCGCTGGTGGACAATTTCTTCGGCGGCGGCGGGCGTTTCCATACCAAAATCGAGGGGCGCGAGTTCACGCCAACCGAACTTCGCGTCATCCAGATGGTGCTCGACATCGCCTTCAAGGACCTGTCGCAGGCGTGGACGCCGGTCATGAATGTGGAATTCGACTACCAGGGCTCTGAAGTCAACCCGCACTTCGCCAACATTGTCAGTCCCACAGAGGTGGTTGTGGTCAACACCTTCCGGGTGGAACTCGAAGGCGGCGGCGGCGATATGCACGTCACTATGCCGTACTCCATGGTTGAGCCGATCCGCCAGCTGCTCGATGCCGGTGTACAGAGTGACTCTTCCGATCGTGACGAGCGCTGGACGCGGGCAATTCGCGAAGAGATGAAACAGGCCCGGGTCGATCTCAAGAGCATGCTGGTGGAAGCAACACTGTCGCTGCGCGAGCTCAAGGAGATGCGCGCAGGCGATGTTATCCCCATCGATATTCCCGAACTGGTCACGCTGGAAGCCGTGGATACCCCGGTGTTTCGCGGCAAGTTCGGCATTTACAACGGTTCACGGGCTGTGAAGATCTTGCAGAAGATCGTGCCCGAGCAAATGGAACAGTAGGCCTGTCAGGAGAAGCCAATGAGTGACGAAATCGACAACCAGGACGCAGGCGCCGTCGATGACTGGGCCGCAGCGATGGCCGAACAGGCCGACGCGGAAAGCGATGTTGCGGTCGCCGAAGCGCCCGCGGCGGAGTTCGACGACCTGGAAGACACCTCCGGTGGCCCGGCCGGCGACGAGGCCAACCTCGACGTTATTCTCGACATCCCGGTAACGATTTCCATGGAAATCGGGCGTACCCAGATCAGCATCCGTAACCTTTTGCAGCTCAACCAGGGTTCTGTCGTGGAACTCGATCGCCTGGCGGGCGAACCCATGGACGTTCTGGTCAACGGGACCCTGGTCGCACACGGTGAGGTCGTTGTCGTCAACGAGAAGTTCGGTATACGCCTCACCGATGTGATCAGTCCGGCGGAACGCGTCAAAAAGCTCAAGTAGGTCCGCATGACACTTATTCCGATACCAAGGCACCTGGTGATCAGCCTGCCTGCGCTGTTTACCGCAAAGCCGTTGCTGGCCGCCGAGCAGGCGGCCGCGGCTGCCGCCGGCTCGCAACCCGCCAAGGCGCCGTTCACCGCCTTGTCCCCCTCGCAGGACCCCATGGCAATGGCCAGCCTGTGGCAGCTCACGCTTGGCATGCTGGTGGTGCTGGGCCTGATACTCGCCATCGCCTGGCTGCTCAAGCGCAGCGGCCGTTTCCAGATGGCCGCCGGCGGCGGCTTGCGGGTACTCGGCGGCTTGTCGATGGGCTCGCGCGAGCGGGTGGTACTTATCCAGGCCGGCGAAACCCAGTTGCTTCTGGGCGTCGCCCCGGGGCGGGTACAAACCCTGCACGTGCTCGATCAGCCCCTGCAGCCGCAGCACGCTGCCGCCACCGCCGGGTTCGCCGAACAGCTCGGTCGCATACTCGGCAAGGGTAAATCGTGATGAAACGGGTATTGTTCTGGCTGAGCCTGCTGTTGAGCCTTTCCCCCGTGATGGCACTGGCCGAACCGGGGCTCGCCGCTCTCAAGGTCGAACCCGGCAAGGATGGCTCGGAAACCTACACGGTCACCATCCAGGTACTGCTGTTCATGACGGCGCTCAGCCTGCTGCCGGCGGCGCTGATGATGATGACCTCGTTTACCCGCGTGATCATCGTTCTGGCAATTCTGCGACAGGCGCTCGGTACCCAGTCCTCGCCGTCCAACCAGGTGCTGATCGGCCTGGCGTTGTTCCTCAGCCTGTTCATTATGATGCCGGTGTTCGACAAGGTGTACGACAGCGCTCTCGAGCCTTACCTGGATGAGCAAATGCCTGCGCAGGAAGCGCTGCAGCATGCCGCTGTGCCGTTTCGAAAGTTCATGCTTGCGCAGACGCGTGACGATGATCTTGTCCTGTTCGCCAATATCTCCAAGGCGCCGCAGTTCCAGAGCCCGGACGACGTACCCTTCTCGCTGTTGATGCCGGCCTTTGTCACCAGTGAGCTGAAGACCGCATTTCAGATCGGTTTCCTGATTCTGATCCCGTTCCTGGTTATTGACCTGGTCATCGCCACCCTGTTGATGTCCATGGGCATGATGATGTTGTCACCCATGATTATTTCACTGCCTTTCAAAATCATGTTGTTCGTGCTGATCGACGGCTGGTCCCTGGTCATGGGCACCCTGGCATCCAGTTTCTCAGTATAGGAGGGCGCACCATGACACCTGAAACCGTACTCGACATTGGTACCCAGGCGATGAAAGTCACCGCGCTGCTGTCGGCCCCGTTGCTGTTGTCCGCGCTGGTGGTCGGTCTACTGGTGGGTATGCTGCAGGCGGCCACCCAGATCAACGAAATGACGTTGACATTCGTTCCCAAGCTGATCGTTGTCGCCCTGGTGATACTGATCGCCGGTCCCGCGCTGCTGAACACCCTGCTCGGTTTCACTACCCATCTTATTCAAAGCATACCGGAGCTGATCGGGTAACCTGCGATGAGCAACGCGGCCATGCTCTTCACCAGCGCCGACATCGCCTCCTGGGTCGGGACCCTGGTGTGGCCGTTCACGCGTATCGCCGCGATGCTGGCTATCGCGCCGATTTTCGGGGCGCGCATCGTGCCGCTGCGGGTCAGGCTGGTCATCGCGCTGCTGCTGACCTGGGTGCTGCTGCCGCTTATTCCGCCGGTGCCGCCAATCGAGCCGCTGTCGGCCGCCAGTGCACTGGTGACCGTGCAGCAACTGCTGCTGGGGCTGGCCATGGGCTTCAGCCTGCAGCTGATACTCGCGACGCTGGTCATCGCCGGACAGACGATCGCCATGGGCATGGGCCTGGGTTTCGCGCAAATGGTCGACCCGCAAAACGGCGTCAGCGTGCCGGTCATCGGTCAATACTACGTGGTGATAGCAACCTTGCTGTTCCTCGCGCTGAATGGTCACCTGGCGCTGCTGCGGGTACTGGCCGACAGCTTTCAGTCGGTTCCGATCGGTGTCGACGCCCTGTCCCGGGAGGATTTTCGCGTTATCGCTGACTGGGGCGTGCGCATGTTTGGCGATGCCGTCATGGTGGCGCTGCCGGCGGTCGCTTCGGTTCTGCTGGTGAACCTGTCCTTCGGCGTGGTCAGCCGTTCGGCACCGCAACTGAATATTTTCGGTGTGGGTTTCCCGGTGACGCTGACCCTGGGTTTCGTTGTTCTGGTGTTTGCCCTGTCCAACCTGCTGCCGGAACTGCGGCATATGCTGGACGGGGCGCTGACCGCTGCCGGGCTCCTCGGCAAGGGTGGGCCGTAGCATGGCACAGGAAAACGAAGACGGTCAGGAAAAAACCGAAGACGCGACCCCTAAACGACTCGAGGAGGCCCGCGAGAAGGGCCAGGTGCCGCGCTCAAAGGAGCTCACCAGTATGGCCATGCTGCTGATGGCGGCCCTGTCCATGGCAGTGCTTGGCCGTCACATGGTCGAACAGCTGGGGCAGATTATGCACCAGGGGCTGGTGATTGAACGTGCCAAGGCGTTTGATCACTTCGCGGTGATAGAACTGTTCGGCACCGCCCTGGGTCAGGCTATGTCGCTGCTGTTGCCGTTCCTGCTGGTGATGCTGGTGACGGCGTTCGCCGCGCCGGTGGCGTTGGGCGGGTGGTCGTTCAGCACCGAGGCGCTGGCGTTCAAACCGGACAAGCTGAATCCGCTGCAGGGCATGAAACGCATCTTCGCCGTCCGCGGGGTAGTGGAGATGGTCAAGTCGTTGGCCAAGTTTTTGCTGATCGGTTCCATCGGCGCCGGCCTGTTGTGGCACTACCTGCCCGAACTCATGGGTCTTGGCCGCGAGTCTGTCGAGGCGGGCCTGGCGCATACCGGCAGCATCCTTTCAAAGTCGTTTATTGTACTGAGCGCTTCCCTGCTGCTGATCGCCGCCATTGATGTGCCCTACCAGCTATGGGACCACGCCAAGAACATGAAAATGACCCGCCAGGAAGTCAGGGACGAACACAAGAACGCCGAAGGCAAGCCGGAAGTCAAATCCCGCATACGGCAGATGCAGCGCGACATTGCCCAGCGGCGCATGATGGAAGCGATACCCAAGGCCGATGTGGTTATCACCAACCCGACCCACTACGCGGTGGCACTGCGCTATGACGCCGCGCGGATGTCCGCGCCGATCGTGGTAGCCAAGGGTGTGGAACTGGTGGCGAGCCAGATCCGTACCGTTGCCGTGGCCAACAAAGTACCGCTGTACGAAGCGCCGCCGCTGGCTCGCGCCCTCTACTACAGCACGGAAATCAACCACGAGGTACCGGCCGGCCTGTATCTCGCCGTCGCCCAGATACTCGCCTATGTCTTCCAGTTGAAGGCCAGCGTGCACGGCGGCCCGGTTCCGAACCGTCCCGGTCCCGTCGACGTCTCGGACGAGTTTTTCCAGGGACCGCAAACCGGTACCGGTCATGAACGTAAAACAGATCAGGAATAGCGTGTCTGCCCGGGCAGCCGGATATTCCGCCTGCGCGCCGAGCGGATGCGTGGCAATGGGAAGACCGGTGCTATGAACCACTATGCGGACCGTCGGCCCGGTCAGATCGAAGAGAGAAACCACTATGGCTACTGAAGCAGCAACACTGAGTTTACGCGGTATCAGCGGCAAAGGACTGGGCGCACCTGTCCTGCTGGTGATGATGCTGGCGATGGTGATCATTCCCCTGCCGCCCATCGCACTCGACATGTTCTTCACGTTCAATATCACCCTGTCCCTGGTGGTGTTGATGGTCACCATCTACGCGCTGCGGCCGCTGGACTTCGGTATATTCCCAACGGTCCTGCTGGTGACCACACTGTTGCGTCTGGCGCTCAACGTGGCGTCGACACGCGTGGTGCTGCTCAACGGGCATACCGGCACCGGTGCGGCCGGCAAAGTCATCGAGTCGTTCGGTGAATTCGTGGTCGGCGGCAACTACGCTGTCGGCCTGGTGGTGTTTGCCATACTCGTTATTATCAACTTCGTGGTGGTGACCAAAGGCGCCGGACGCGTGTCCGAAGTCAGCGCCCGTTTCACCCTTGATGCCATGCCGGGCAAACAAATGGCGATCGACGCCGACATGAACGCCGGCCTGATCAGCCAGGACGAGGCCCGTACCCGGCGTGAGGAGATCGGACGGGAAGCGGATTTCTACGGTGCCATGGACGGTGCCAGCAAGTTCGTTCGCGGCGATGCCATTGCCGGCATCCTGATCCTGTTTATCAATATTATCGGCGGCCTGGCGATTGGTACGCTGCAGTTCGACTTGCCGATCAGCGACGCCCTGCACAACTATACCCTGCTCACCATCGGTGACGGTCTGGTCGCGCAGATTCCCTCGCTGGTGCTGTCCTCGGCGACAGCCATTATCGTGACCCGCGTGTCCAGCAAACAGAAGATGTCCGACCAGGTGTTCGAGCAGCTGTTCGGTAACCCCATGGTTCTGGCTGTCTCGGGCGGCATTATCGGCTTCATGGGGCTGATTCCGGGTATGCCCAACCTGGCGTTCCTGTCGCTGGCCGCGGCCGCCGGTACCGGCGCCTGGTTTACCTGGAAGCGCCAGCAGCAGGAACTGCTGCCCGCCGAAGATCCTGCGGCGGCGGAGTCGACACCGCCGGAAGCGCGCGACCTCAGCTGGGATGACGTGGGTCCGGTTGACATCATCGGGCTGGAAGTCGGCTACCGCCTGATCCCACTGGTCGATCGCGCCCAGGGCGGGCAGATGATGGACCGGATCAAGGGGGTACGCAAAAAGCTGTCCCAGGAACTGGGTTTCCTCGTCCAGCCGGTGCATATCCGTGACAACCTGGAGTTGTCGCCCAATGCCTACCGCATCCTGTTGATGGGTGTGCCGGTCGGCGAGGCCGAGATCTACCCCGACCGGGATCTGGCGATCAACCCGGGCCGGGTGTTCGGCACCATTCAGGGTATCGAAACCCGTGACCCGGCTTTCGGGCTGGAGGCCGTCTGGATCCTGCCATCCGAACGCGATAACGCCCGCACTCTGGGCTACACCGTGGTCGATTCCAGCACCGTGGTCGCCACACACCTCAGCGAACTGTTGCAGAGCCATGCGCACGAGCTTATCGGTCACGAGGAGGTCCAGCAGTTGCTCGACGTGCTGGCCAAGGCGGCGCCCAAGCTGGTGGAAGACCTGGTGCCGAAAACGCTTTCGATCGGTGTTGTACTCAAGGTGCTGCAGAACCTGCTGGAGGAGCGCATTCCGATCCGCGACATGCGGACCATCGCCGAAGCGCTCGCCGAGACTGGTCCGCGGAGTCAAGATCCCGGCGCTCTCACCGCCGCCGTGCGCGTCGCGCTCGGTCGATCAATTATTCAGCATATCAATGGGATGGGCTCTGAAGTACCGGTTATCACGCTCGATCCATCACTGGAACAGATATTGCAATCCTCGATTCAGGCCGTCTCGGAAGGCGGCGCCGGTATCGAGCCGGGACTGGCGGAACGGATGCATCGTTCGCTGGCCGAAAGTGCCCACCGGCAGGAAGCCGCGGGGCAGGCGGCCATACTGCTGGTCTCGCCGCCGATCCGGCCGTGGCTGTCGAGGCTGGTCCGCCACAGCATCCCGGCGCTGCAGGTGCTGGGCTACAACGAGATACCGGACAACAAGCAGATAAAAGTTGTTGCCAACATAGGAACAGAAGCACCGAGTCTCGGTGTCGAGCAGAACGGGAGCCGGACGGCATGAACATGGCGTTGAACAATAAACACAGAGGCGCAGGTGCCTTGACCGGGAGTGGGGTGTTGCAATGAAAGTCAAACGCTTCTTTGCGCCGGACATGCGTCAGGCGATCCAGAAAGTGCGCGAGGACCAGGGCCCGGATGCCGTGATCCTCTCCAACCGGCAGGTCGAAGGCGGTATCGAGATTATCGCCGCGCTGGACTATGACGAGTCTTTGCTCGAAGCGCAGTCGGGTGCCGGCGAGGCGGCGGGTGCGGACGTGGCGGGCGCGGAAGCGCCGAACCCCGGCGCAGCGCCTGCCTACAGCGCGCCGGCAGCGGCGTCGCACCGGCCGACGCAGCCCGTGGACTGGGCGCAGGACCCGGCTATTGTGTCCATGCGCGAGGAAATCAGGCAACTGCGCGGCCTGCTGGAAAACCAGCTCGCACACCTGGCATGGAACGACACCGAGCGCCGCCGGCCGCTGTACACCGAAGTTATGCGCCGGCTTACGGCTATGGAACTGGATCCGGCACTGGTCGAGCGGGTCTCCGCACCGGCCGTGCACGCGCGCGACGAACGGCACGCCTGGCAACTGGCGTTGACTGAACTTTCGGCGACCCTGCCGATAGCCGATAACGATTTCTGCGACCAGGGGGGCGTAGTCGCCCTGGTCGGTTCTACCGGTGTAGGCAAGACCACGAGTGTCGCCAAGCTTGCTGCACGCTACGTGTTGCGCCACGGCAGGCGCCACGTTGCGCTGGTGACAACCGACAGCTACCGCATCGGCGCCCACGAGCAACTGATGACCTACGGGCGCCTGCTGGGAATACCCGTGCAGGTTGCCGCCGACCACAAGGAACTGCGCTCCACCCTGAACAGTCTGGCCGACAAGCGCCTGGTG
>JASFNS010000007.1:0-15205 GCA_050116915.1 Thiogranum sp.
GGCCGGCAGTGCATCACCGAGATAGGCCAGATCGTCCGCATCGAGACCGGTGAGCGAGCGCAGCAGCTCGTCTTGCGGTGTGCTGCTGACAAGGCTGTCGCGCACGGCGTCACTCACTTCCAGCAGGGCCTCGCCGCGGCGCCCGTCGGGCAGGTAGCGCCATACCAGCGCACGGTCCTCGGTCGGCAGCGACTCCATGAGAGCGGCGAGGTCGGCGATGTGAATACCGCGCAGGCGGCGCTCCAGTTCCGCTGCCTGCTGGCGGTGCAGCAGAGACGCTTCCAGCTCATGGCGCTGGCCGCCGGTCGCGTCCACGAGGTAGTTCTCGACGCGGAAGCGCTGTAACAGCTCACGCAGTCGTTCGAGCTGGAACTGGTGGGGCAATTTGGACGGCATGGGGTGGACGTCTCCTGTTTCGCTGACCTGCTACTATAGCGAAAAAACCGGGAAATCCACCGTGTCTGTCATATGACGGCTCAGAAGAACCACCAGCCCTTGTCGAGTGAATCCTCGCACTTCCGTAACTGGGCACTGTAGCGCTGCGCACGCGCGGCCACCTGCGAGGCGACCCTGGTCAGCCATTTCTTGTTCTTGTAGGTCTTGCGTTTGAAGCCACCGTGGCCTTCATGATAGGCGAGGTACTGGCTGTAGGCATCCGACTTGGAGATACCCAGCTTGCGGTGTGACATATCCCCATACCAGCCGATGAAATCCGCCACATCGTCGAAGTCGTCGCGGTCCGCCCAACGCCGCCCGGTTGATTTCAGGTACCACTCCCAGGTCGAGTCCTTGATCTGGCCGTAGCCATATGCGGAAGAGGGCCGGGTCCAGGGTATCACCCACAGCAGTTTCTGCCGGGGCGGCTTGGCGTCATGCACAAAACGTGATTCCTGGTAGATGATCGCCAGTTGCACCTGTATCGGCACACCCCATTTCTTGTAGCTGTCGCGCGCAGCCGAGTACCAGCTGTTTTTTTCCTCGAAAATACTGCAACTGTTGCCGGGGTCTTCCGGCGGAGCGGTGGAACAGGAAATCACCAGTACGGCGAACATCAGCGACCCCGCTGCCAGCGGCAGTATTGTTTTTCTAGTTCGCCTGCGCATACCTGGACCTTGCCTCGACGAAAACCCGCCTGACGTTCACATAGCTGGCCTTGATCTCGCCATCCAGCGCGGCGACCACCCGTTCAACCGTTCCGGCCGGCACGTCGTCGCGAAAATCCAGGCTGATATTGACGAGGATGTATTCCGGACCCACGTGCATGGTCAACACTTCGTTGACATGCTCGACAAACTCGGCGCCCGCGGCCAGTTCACGCACGCCCTCGACAATCCAGCGGTTGGCGCTTTCACCGATCAGCAGCCCCTTGGTCTCGTAGGCCAGCCAAACGGCGGTAGCGGCGAGCAACAGACCGATAATGATGGAAGCCAGGCCGTCGAAATAGAGGATGCCGGTCCATTGCGCCAGGCCGATGCCTGCAAAAGCGACCAGCAGGCCCAGCATGGCCGCCGAGTCTTCGAAGAGCACCACAAAGGTAGTTGGATCTTTGCCGCGTCGCACGGCTTGAAAATACGTCCATTTGCCCTTGGTCGACGAGAATTCCTTGAAAGCGAACAGCCAGGCGCTGCCCTCGAAGATCATGGCAAGTCCAAGCACAACGTAGTTGATGAGGGGATTCTCGACGGCGACCGGGTGACGCAGGTGCTGGATGCCCTCGTAGATCGATATACCCGCGCCCAGTGCAAACACCAGGATAGCGACCACGAAGCTCCAGAAATAGATTTCCTTGCCGTGGCCGAAGGGGAACTGATCGTCCGCCGGGTGGCGCGCCTGACGGATGCCATAGAGGAGCAGGACCTGGTTGCCGGTATCCACCAGGGAGTGGATGCCTTCCGACAGCATCGCGGAACTGCCGGTGAAAGCCGCCGCGACGAACTTCGTCAGGGCGACAAGGCTGTTGCCGATAAGCGCTGCGAAAATAACCTTGTTTGACGAGCCAGACATTGCTGGCGCATAGCTTACCAGCCTGTCAGCTAGAAGTGCAGATACGCACCCGCATACGGCCCGTCGAATGTGACGTTGGCGTAGGAATTGTCAAAATCGTCGAGGTCGAGCTTGATTTTCCGGTAACCGACATCGACGCCCACCCGCCACGGGGTGGTGTAGGTCGCGCGCGCCGTGTAATCGTAGAAGCTGCTGCCGCTATATTTGACGAAGGAACCCTCGGCACTGACAGACAGGCCGGTCAACGGCAGGTCGACACCGGCACCCAGGTAAGCCATCGGCACCCATCCCGAGACGCTCGAGTCCTGCGTTCCGGAGATCGACCCGGTGATTTTCGCCTTGCTGTCGATATATTTCGCGTTCAGCCCGAGGTCCAGGTTGACGACGTTATCCAGCACACTGTAGTAGAGCGCGATGTCGGTCTGTTTCAGCTGAACCTGGCTGCTCACGGCCTCGTTGGCAACAAAGATGGTATTGCCATACAGCACCGTCTTGGTCAGGCGGCCGTTCGCATCCTCGTCGATATTGGTGTAACTGAGGCGCACATTGGGCAAAACGGGGACCGGGTGTTCGAGCACCAGGTAATACACACCTGCCGAGCCGTTGTCATAGCCCAGGTCATTGTTGACATCGATATCGTTGGCTGAATCACTGGTCTTGTATCGGGCCGTCCCGCTGATGTCGTATTTCCAGTAATTGGCGCCGGCGCGGACACCGAGGATATCGGCATGGACGGCTGGGCCCACTAGCGACAGTGTAATAAACGGTAACAGAAAACGACGCATCGACTGGCTCTCCTTGTGGGCGGTCGCAGCATAGACTAGCATGGACAAGCGCAGCCGGTTTGAGACCGGGTTCGCATTATGACAGGACGTCGTAAAAAGAGGAGTTCAGGGATGAAATGCTGTCTTCCGCACTGGCGTTTCTAGCCGGTATCTGTCTGCTGTTTTGCTGTCACGAGCTGCCGGGGGCAGGCTGGCTGTCGCTGATCGCCGCGACGGCCCTGCTTGGTTGGTCCTGGCCACCGCTGCGCTGGCCGGCGCTGGCGGCGGCCGGTTTCTGCTGGGTCGGGTGGCACGCGGCCCAGCTGTCGCTGATCCAGCTCCCCGACAGCCTCGAAGCCAGGGACGTGCAGGTGCGCGGCCAGGTGGTGGGCCTGCCGCAACAACTGGCCCAGGGCCACCTGCGCCTGCGCTTTCGGGTCGATAGCGTCCATAACAGGAACGGCTGGCGGGACCTGGTGCTGCCCGCACGCCTGAACTGGTATCGCGATGCGCCGGCCATGCGCCCCGGGGAGCGCTGGCAGTTGCAGGTGCGTCTGAAAGCCGCACACGGACTGGCAAACCCGGGCGGTTTCGACTACGAACGCTGGCTGTTCGCGCACGGCTTGCGCGCTACCGGCTATGTCCGGAAATCTCCCGCCAACCGGCTCATCGAGACGCGCGGGGTGTCACCCTTGCAGCGCTTGCGCGAGCACCTTTCGGCCCACCTGAAGGGCCTCGACCTTGCGGCGCCGCAGCGCGCCCTGTTACGGGCACTGACCCTTGGTGACCGCGGCGGCATGTCCAGCGAACAATGGCAGCTGCTGCAACACACGGGAACCAGTCACCTGTTGGCGATATCCGGCCTGCACGTGGGGCTGGTCGCAACCCTGGTGTTTGTGCTTGTCGAACGCCTCTGGAGCCGGCTGGGTGGTGCGCATATCTGTGCCGCGCCGCACGCGGCGGCGCTTGCGGCCATGGCCGCCGCCCTGGCATACGCGCTACTGGCCGGGTTTCAGGTACCCGCGCAGCGTGCGCTGGTGATGATCTGGGCGTGGGCGGTTTCCATCCTGCTTACCGGCCGGGCCCGGCCGTGGCCGGTGTTCGGCCTGGCCCTGTGGCTGGTTCTGCTGCTAGATCCCCTGTCGGTACTGGGCGCCGGGTTCTGGCTTTCGTTCACGGCGGTTGCGCTGATCCTGTACCTGAGTCAGGGACGCCACGGGCGGGGCAACCGTTTCGCCCACCTGTGGGCGGCCCAACTCGGACTTGTCGCGGGCCTGACACCGCTGTTATGGCTGTGGTTTCAACAGGCGTCGCTGAGCGCGCCGCTGGCCAACCTGATCGCGATTCCCTGGGTAAGTTTCCTGGTCGTACCGGTGCTGCTGCTGGGCCTGCTCCTGCTGCCGGTATCTCAGCCCCTCGCCGACGGCCTGTTTCACCTTGCTGCGATGTCGCTCGACGGGCTCTGGGCCTTTCTGCAACGGCTCGACTTCGGGTCGCTCGCCAGCTGGCCGGCCCCGCCGCTGACCGTTGCCGCGCTGGTGTTGTTTTGCGCCGGGTTGCTGGCAGCCCTGCTGCCGGTTGGCACCGGTGTGCGCCTGGTGGCGGTGGTCATGCTGTTGCCGGGATTGGCGGTATCGCGGCCCAGGCCGGCTGCCGGTGATCTGTGGGTGACGCTGCTGGACGTGGGGCAGGGCCTGGCGGTAGTGGTGGAAACCCGCCGGCACCTGCTGGTTTACGATACCGGGCCGGCCTTTCCCGGGGGATTCGACAGTGGCGCCAGCGTGCTCGTGCCTTTCCTGCACCACCGCGGCTACGACCGGGTGGACCGCCTTGTCATCAGCCACGCTGACAATGACCACAGCGGCGGCGGCGCATCGCTCTTTCAACAGTTGCCCGTGTACAGCGTCCACAGCGGCGAGCCCGGAACGATCCGCTGGGCCTACGCGAAGGCTTGCCGGGCTCAGCCCGGGTGGCAATGGGATGGCGTACGTTTCGAATACCTGCCCACTACCGGATTCCGTGGCAACAACGCCTCCTGTGTACTGAAAATAACCCCCGGCGACGGGCGGGGCGTTTTGTTACCCGGGGATATCGAGCACCGGGTTGAAACCGAGCTGGTCGACAACCATGCCAGGCAACTCGGCGCCCGCGTCCTGGTGGCGCCCCACCACGGCAGCCGCACCTCCTCGGGTGCTCGCTTTATCCGCGCCGTCAACCCCGACTGGGTACTGTTTGCCACCGGCTACCGCAACCGTTTCGGCTTTCCCAGGCCCGACGTCGTCGCGCGCTACGCCGCGGCCGGCACCCATTGTCTGGACACCGCCCGCGCCGGCGCCATCGTCGTCAGGATCGAAACCGGGCACGCTGTGCGAGTCGAGCCCTGGCGCCCCCACCACCGGCAACTGTGGCGGGACCCCGGCTAGCACCTCGGCTGGTTTCGGTTTGCGTCTGAACTCAGTATGATACCCCGCATTCGTAGAATCCATTCGACAAGGAAGGGCGCAAACACGTGTTTGAACTGGTTACCGCGGGCGGTTGGCTTATGGTGCCAATTGTCGCCTGTTCCATTATTGCATTCGCCATTATCGCCGAACGACTCTGGACCCTGCGCGTCAAAAGGGTGATCCCGCGCCAACTGGTCGCCCAGGTGTGGGACCAGGCCAAGGAAAAGAAACTCGACGTCGAGCGCCTGCAGGACCTGCGCGCCAGCTCCCCCCTGGGGCGGATACTCGCAGCCGGCCTGATGAACCGCAACGCCACCCGCGACATCATGAAAGAGGCTATCGAAGACACCGGCCGCCACGTGGTCCACGAGCTGGAACGTTATCTCAACACGCTCGGGACAATTGCCGCCATTTCGCCGCTGCTCGGCCTGCTCGGCACGGTCATCGGCATGATCCAGGTGTTTTCCACCATCACCACGCAGGGTGTGGGTAACCCGGCCGCGCTGGCGGGCGGTATCTCCCAGGCGCTGATTACCACTGCCGCAGGCATGTCGGTGGCGATTCCGGCACTGATGGCCTACCGCTACTTCCGCGGCAAGGTCAATATGCTGGTCATCCGTATGGAACAGCAGGCGCTGCGCATGGTCGAGGTGCTGCACGGCCAGCGTTCGCGGGATAACGTCATGGAGGAGGGCCTGTGAACCTGCGCCGCTCACGCGGCGAAGAGCCGGAGGTCAACCTCACACCGCTGATCGACGTGGTGTTCATTCTGCTGATCTTCTTCATGGTGTCGACCACCTTCCAGAAAGAATCGCAGATAAAGATCGAACTGCCAGAAGCCAGTGGCGAACCCGTCGAAGACCGCAAGGAACTGCTGGAGATCGTCATTGACGCACAGGGCCGCTACTTCATCGACCAGCAACAGGTTGTCAACACCGAGCTGGATACGCTGAAACGCGCCATACAGAAATATCTGGGCAAGCAGACCGATCTGCCGGTGGTGATCCGAGCTGACCGCTCGACGCCCTATGAATCCGTGGTACGCGCCATGGACGCCACGGCCCAGCTGGGACTGGTCAAGATGTCGCTGGCCACCAGCAAGCCGGCAAGCGGGGGAGAGTGACACCGCCGCCTGTGACGGCAACCGGTCTTTATAAACGCCTGCTGGGTTATGCCATCCCCTACTGGCGGCTGTTCGCCCTGGCCGTGCTGGCGATGGTCGTGTTCGCCGCTACCGACACCGGGCTTGCGGCCCTGATGAAACCCATGCTCGATGGCAATTTCATCGAGCGTGACCCGCAGTCGGTGCGGCTTGTTCCACTTGCACTGATCCTGCTGTTCGTGCTGCGCGGCCTCGCCGGTTTCGCCTCCCGGTATACCATGAGCTGGATCGGCCGGCGGGTCATCCAGGAGCTGCGGCGCGCCGTATTCCATCAGCAGCTGCGCCTGCCGGCGCGCTATTTCGATACCAACCCCTCGGGACGCATGCTGTCGCGCCTGACCTTCGACGTCGAACAGGTGGCCGAAGCCAGCACCAACGCCGTCACCGTGTTGGTCCGCGACTCGCTCACCGCGCTGTTTCTGCTGGCCTACATGTTCTGGATCAGCGGCTGGCTGACCCTGCTGTTTCTCGTCGTCGGCCCGGTGCTGATCGCGTTGCTGCGCCTGGTCAGCCGGCGTTTTCGCACCATCAGCCGGCGCATCCAGGATTCCATGGGTGAACTGACCCAGTACAGCGAGGAGGTTATCCACGGCCAGCGCCTCATCAAGGCCTTCAACGGTGAACAATGGCAGGAGCGCCAGTTCGAGGCGGTCAACGAGCGTAACCGCAGACTGCACATGAAAATGGCTGCCGCGCTGGGCGCCAGTACGCCGGTGGTGCAACTGATCGCCGCCTGCGTACTCGCCCTGGTGATCTATCTCGCGAGCCAGGAATCGGTCACCCGGGAAATCAGCGTCGGCAGTTTCGTCTCCTTTATCGCCGCCATGCTGCTACTGCTGCAGCCGATCAAGCGCCTGACCAATATCAACGCGCTGGTGCAGCGGGGTCTGGCCGCGGCGCGCAGTATATTCACGCTGCTCGACGAACCGATTGAAGCGGACAGCGGCCGCCTGCCGTTGCAGAGGGCCGACGGTTGTATCGAATTCAGGCATGTCAGCTTCGCCTACGACAGCAACAACGCCGAGGTAATTGACGACCTGTCATTCACTATCAGTCCCGGTCAGACGATTGCCCTGGTGGGGCGTTCGGGCAGCGGCAAGACCACGGTGGCCAGTCTGCTGGTGCGCTTTTACGACCCGGACAAGGGTGGCATCTATCTCGATGGCCACGACCTGCGTGAATACCGGCTCGCCGACCTGCGGCAACAGATCGCCATGGTCGGGCAGGAGGTGGTTCTGTTCAACGACACCCTCGCGCACAACATCGGCTATGCCAGACCGGATGGGGCCAGCGCCGACGAGCTGGAGGCAGCCGCCGAGGCGGCGCATGCGATGAGTTTCATTCGCGATCTGCCCCAGGGCCTGCAGACCCGCATCGGCGACCGCGGGGTACTGCTGTCCGGCGGGCAGCGCCAGCGTATCGCCATTGCCCGCGCGATATTGAAAGATGCGCCGATTCTGGTGCTGGACGAAGCCACTTCGGCGCTCGACAGCGAGTCGGAACGCCTGGTGCAGGAGGCGCTCAGCACGCTGACCAGGAACCGCACCTCGCTGATCATCGCCCACCGGCTGTCCACGGTGGAACGGGCCGACCGCGTGCTGGTACTGGAACGCGGGCGCCTGGTCGAAAGCGGGAGCCATGCCGAGCTTCTGGAAAAAAACGGCTTGTACGCCGATCTGTACCGCCAGCAGTTCAGCGACAAGCCGGGCGGGCAGTAGGAAATGACCCGAGCCGCACTCGAACGCCACATACAGGCACTCTGGTACGGCGGCTCGCGCCTTTACCTGTTGCTGCTGCCGCTGGCCTGGCTGTACTGTGCGCTGGGCCTGTTACGACGCACCGCCTACCGAATCGGCCTTCGGCGCAGGGCCGCGCTTGCCTGCAAGGTGGTGGTGGTCGGCAACCTGGTGACCGGTGGCAGCGGCAAGACACCGCTGGTCATCGCGCTGGCCAGGGCGCTGCAGGGGCGCGGCCTGCGGGTCGGCATCGTCTGCCGTGGCTACCGGGGACGTGCCGGACACTGGCCGTTGAGCGTAACGGCGGACAGCGACCCGGATGAGGCCGGAGACGAAGCGGTGTTACTGGCCGAAAAAACCGGTCTGCCGGTAGTGGCGGGGCCACACCGGGTCGCCGCGGCGAGGGCCCTGCTGAGCGAAACACCGTGCGACGTGCTATTGTGCGACGACGGCCTGCAGCACTATGCCCTGCGACGCGACCTGGAAATCGCGGTGGTCGACGCGGAACGCGGATACGGCAATGGCGCCTGCCTGCCGGCGGGGCCCTTGCGGGAACCACTCCGGCGTTTGCGTCGCGTCGACGCCGTGGTGGCCCTTGGCGGCGCGTATCCGGGGGCGACCACCGTGATGCAGTACGCGGGTGGCGATGCGTGCAAGTTGCAGGACCCGGAGCAGCGCTACGCGCTGGATGCGTTTGCCGGTCAAAACGTGCATGCCGTGGCCGGCATCGGCTACCCGCAGCGATTCTTTCGCCAGTTGCTGGATGCAGGGATTCCGGTTACCGCACATGCCTTTGACGATCATCACCGCTATACGCCTGCGGACCTGGCATTCGCGGACCGGCGTCCGGTTTTGATGACCGAGAAAGACGCGGTAAAATGCCGGCCATTCTCGAAACCGGATTGGTGGGTTGTACCGGTCGAAGCACGGCTCGATCCAGCCTTCGAAGACTGGTTGGTGCGTGCCGTTAGTCCTTTGGAGCATTGAATTTGGACAAGAAACTACTCGATATCCTGGCTTGCCCGGTGTGCAAGGGCCCGCTGGTCTATGATCAGACCGAACAGGAGCTGATCTGCAAGGCGGACCGACTGGCTTTTCCGATCCGCGATGACATCCCGGTGATGCTCGAAGAAGAAGCCCGGCAGATTCCCGCCGAACAAGACCTTTAAGGATCCGCCTGTATGTCACACGACTACAAAGTCGTAATACCCGCACGCTACGCGTCCACGCGACTGCCCGGCAAACCCCTGCGCGAACTGCTGGGCAAGCCCATGTTGCATTATGTCTTTGACGCCGCGATGGCTTGTGCGGCCAGTGAAATCCTCGTCGCCACCGACGACGGGCGCATCGAAGCCGCGGCGAAGCGCTTCGGCGCAAAGGTTTGCATGACATCGACGGAACACGCCAGTGGCACGGATCGCCTCGCCGAGGTGGTCGACTTACTGGGCTGGCCGGACGAGACTATCGTGGTCAATGTGCAGGGTGACGAACCGCTGATGCCACCGGCGCTGATTGAGCAGGTGGCACGCGATCTTGCCGACAACCCCGACGCGGCCATGTCCACCCTGGCTACGCCGCTGGTGGCCGCAGGCGAGTTTTTCGACCCGAACGTGGTCAAGGTGGTCACTGACAAGGCAGGGTTTGCACTGTATTTCAGCCGCGCGCCCATTCCCTGGGACCGCGACCTGTTGCACGATGACATCAAGGCGTTGCCGGTCGGCATCGTGCCGTTACGTCACATCGGTATCTACGCCTATCGTGCGGCCTACCTGCGGCGTTACGCGCAAATGCGACCCTGTGTACTGGAACAGACCGAACATCTGGAACAGCTGCGCGCCCTGTGGTACGGCGAACGCATTCATGTGGGCGAAGCCAGCCAGCGACCGGGACCCGGTGTGGATACCGAAGACGACCTGCATATCGTCGAGCAGTTGTTGCAGGCGACGGCGAACTGAGCGGCCGCGCGCATCGCGGCCTGTTGGGCCAGCATCAATCCAGCCATGCCGCGATAACGGGATTCAGCGTTTGGTGTTCGTCGAACAGCGGCAAGGTGTGATGGCGTTTAACCCGCCGCGTGGCTTCGCCGAACTGGTTAGCCTGGATGATGCGCTCGCTGTCCTCGCAGCGCAGCACCAGAGCGTTCTCGCTTTCGAGAATCTCGATGATCTGACAGCTACGTCCGCCGTACACCAGGGACCGGCCGATCAGCGAGCGTAACTGTTGTAACAGGCGGGTTTCCATGTACCATACTCTGAACTGCGCCAAGGAAAGAATCAAGTTTAGTTATCAGCCACAAGTATGCATAAAATAAAGGTATTATTTGTATGCATGGGCAATATATGTCGGTCTCCGACGGCCCAGGGCGTATTCGAGTCGCTGGTCGCCTCGACGGACCTCGCGCAGCGGGTGCGGATTGATTCCGCGGGCACACACGCCTACCACGTCGGCGAACAGCCGGACCCGCGGGCGACCCAGGCAGCGGCGAAGCGCGGCATCGACCTGACCAGGCAACGCGCGCGGCGTGTCGAGGCGGCCGATTTCGCCCGCTTCGACTATGTTTTGGCGATGGATACCAGCAACCTTGACGACCTGCTGTCCATCTGCCCGGACGAGCATCTGGGCAAGGTCCACCTGTTCCTGGAGTTTGTCGGTCCGTCCGTGCGCCACGACGTGCCGGACCCGTACTACGGTGGCCCGCAGGGATTCGAACGCGTGCTGGATCTCGTGGAAGAGGGCGCCCGGGCGCTGCTTGACGACATTCGCCGCAGAATCACCACGGGCGCCTAGGCTTCTGTGACCGGCAGGGGGGCGGTGCCGACAGCGGCACGCTTGACCACAAACGACACCAGCAGGCCGAACAGACTGAGCGCCCAGACAATCACGGCACCGGCGGGCAAATCCAGCACCGCCGACAGCACCAGGCCGGTGGTATAACCGAGGATACCGGTGACGTATCCGGCAAACAGCGACTGACAGCGCATGCTCAGCCGCCGCGCCGCGAGCGCCGGAATAATCAGGCTCGCGAACACCAGGTATACCCCGACCAGCTGGACGGACGCCGTGACCGTCAATGCGAACAACACGTAGAACAGCACCGGCCGCCGTTCGATGCCCACGCCGAACCAGACTGCCAGCACCAGCGCGTACAGAACCAGCACCGGTAGCAGCTGGTCGAACCCGACCCACAGAATCTGGCCGACCAGCAGATCCTTCAGGTGTTCGCCACCGTGCGGGTTGTTGGCCAGCAGCAGAATACCGGCAGTCGCGGCCAGCACGAAGGCGCTACCGATAACGGCTTCCAGCGTTTCCGGCCAGCGGCGTTCGCACTGATACAGCACAAAGGCGCCGATCATGGCCGCCGAAAACGCGGTTATCTGGATTCCCCAGCCACTGTTTTCAAACCCGAGCACCGTCGCCAGCAGCACGCCCAGGCCGGCGATCTGCGCAATGGCGAGGTCGATGAAGATAATGCCGCGTTTCAGCACCTGCTGGCCTAGCGGCACGTGGGTCGCGATCACCAGCGCTCCCGCGGCCAGCGCCGGGGCAAGAATGACCGGGTCAAGGCCATCGAGATTCATGGCTGTACTCCAAGCAGCATTTGCACGGTTGAGTCAAACAGGCCGAACAGATCACCGGCCTGCGCATTGCCGCCGACGGTAAACGGCAGTGTCAGCATTGCGATCCCGGTATGATCGTGCAGCCATTGTACCGGTCGCTGATCCTGGTAAGGGGCCCGAATCACCGCGCGCGCCGGCTGCGCCTTCATCTTGTCCAGCACTTCGGCCAGATGCGAACTGGTGGGCGGTACGCCCGGCTTGGGTTCGAGTTCGGCCAGCTGGTCGAGCCCAAGCCAGCGATTGAGATACGTCCAGGCTCGGTGGTAGACCACAATGGGCATACCTTTCAACGGTGCGGCCTGCTGTTCCCAGCGGGTCATCGCGGCCTGCCAGCGCTGGCTGAAATCTTTCAGCCGTTGCGCATACTGGTCGGCGTGCTGGCTGTCCAGTTCGGCAAGCCGCGGGCTGAGTGCCTGAGCCACACGCAGGATATTGTGCGGGTCGAGCTGGATGTGCGGATTGCCCGCGGCGTGCACGTCTCCTTCCGCCCGATCCAGTCGTTGCGGTTTTTCCAGCAACGTCACGAAGTCGGTCGCGGTGAAATAGCCGTTGGTGCCGGTCTGTATCCCGGGATTGCCGGAGCGGCGCAACACCAGTGGCAGCCAGCCGACCTCCAGCCCGGCGCCGGTGCACACCACGAGGTCTGCGCGCCGCGCCTGGGCGATCAGACTCGGCCGGGCCTGGATGTGGTGAGGATCCTGTTGAGCGGTGGTCGCGGTATATACGGTGACGTTGTCACCGCCGAGCTCCTGCGCCAGGGCTCCCCACTCGGGTTCGCAGGCGAGAATGCGCAAGGCGGCCTGCGCAGCAGGGGACAGCAGTGCAAGAACAAACAGCGATGCGGCATAAAGATGTTTGTGGTTCATTGTCATCTCCTTGTCAGAACAGGTGGGCGCCGTGGCTGCCCATGCTCAGGATGTATTGCAGCGACCACTGATTGTCGGTGCCGTTGAGACGCGAGTTGTCGCGGTTGTACTGGGCGCGCAACCGGCTGAACTCACTCGGACTCCAGTCGAGCATCGCGCTCCAGCGATGTGGATCGTGTCCGTCGTCGTCCAGCCCCGAGTCCTGGATGAGCGCATCGGCGTCGGCATAGCCACCCAGGCTGATGACATTCAGGTGATTGTCCGATGTCAAACGATCATAGCGGGTGCCGATTCGCCACTGCGGCATGAACTGGTACACCGCCTGGGCATACCAGCCCGTCTGGTTGCCGTTGTACTTCAGCAAGCCGTCGTTGCTGCCATCGGTCACATTCACCTTCCCGGATTCATCCCGGTAAAAATATTCGCCGCGCAGGATCAGATTGTGAATTTGCGGGTTGCCGTAGGGCGCCCATTTCGCCACGATATCCGCGCCGTACAGATCGGAGTCGCCGTTGAACACCGTGCCGGCACCGCTGGCGGCATTGTCGGTGCTCCGGTCGTTGGCATTCGCCAGCAGCGCCGATACACCGGCCTGCCATGCCCAGCTGACGCCGACATCGCCACCGAACTTTGCGAACAGCGTCTGTACATCGCCCGTGACGCTTTGCGATTCACCACCGGGAAAGTTATTCCCGGCCAGGGTTTCTGCGCCGAACATCATGTAGAGATCAGTCGGTGCAGTCCAGGTCACGCGCACGCCATCGTCGCCATACTGGCCGCCGAGAAAGGCGCGGTAGGCCAGCGGCGAGTCGTGAAAATCCCAGGCGTGCGAGTGGACCTGATTCAGATAACCGATGCCGGAGTAGAAACGCCCGAAGCGCATACCGAAACCCGAGGGCAGGGCCGTAGTATCCCCGTAGGCTTCCTCGACATTCACATCTCCGTCGCTGAAGCTGAAGGTACTCTGCGCGTAAAACAAAGGATCGATGCTGGCCGACGCGGTTAGTTCCGTTTCATCCAGGGTAAGACCTTCGCTCGGCAGACCGGCTTCGTCACCCAGCTGGAACCCCGGCAGGGCGTAATCGTCCGGGTTCTGCGAATAGCTGTTCGCGGCGCCCTGCAGGATGACCGAAATAGCCGGGTTGAAGGCGTTGGCGCGCGTCTGCTCGCCGCCGCCGGCCGGCTGTGCGCCGGCCACCTCGTTGAGGCCGGCGCGGTTTTCCTCGGCCAGCGACTCGGCCTTCTGCAGCCGCTCTTCGAGGGCCTTGATTTGCGTTTCGTAGGCGCGCTTGAGCGCATCCATCTGCTGGCGGATCTGGTTCAGCTCGTCGCCGGATGCAGCCAGCACCGGCAGGGGTAGACACAGGCCCAGACAGGCCAGCGTCACAGTCATTGATCGGGACATAACACACTCCGTAGTCGCGGCACGGTGCAATGCTGGCCGTGCCTGCCGCAAAAGGTCGAAAAACCGGTCAGCTAAGGTGTGTGTATGACGGCGGGGCGCGCGCCGGGTAATACCCGGCGGTTTGGCGAACGCACGCATGCGTGCGCGCGGCGAAACAGAGGGGTGGGTCGGCTTTGTCGACACGCAGGGCAAACTGGCTGGGGACGGCGTTGTCGAGACCGTGAACCAGCAGGCAGACGGGGCAGTGTTCGCCGTGGGCGTGAGCGTCGATATCCGACTGGTGAATCAGCAGCGCCGCCTGGCCGATGACCAGGAGCGCTGCGAGTAACCAGTGACTCAGACGGCGCGGCATTGCGGGCCTTATTGCCTACTCGTCACCGATGGCCGCAGGTTTGCTGTCGCCGGCCGGTGGCGCGCTCTGGGCGCCTTCGGGTTTGGCTGTGTTCTCTGCGGGCTTCGGCCTGGCGGTTTCGGGCGGCGTCGGTTTGTCCTCGGCGACGGCTGCGGGCGCCGCGGGTTTCGCCGCCGGCGGTGCCTGCAGAGGTGTCACCTTGTTCTCCTGCGGGGCAGGGGCAGTTGAACCGGCGGGATCCGCTTTCGTGTCACTTTTCGCCGCAGGTGCACCGGCACCGGACTCTGTGGCATTGGCCGCCGGTTGCGCACCCGCAGCCTGCTCGCTGTCGCGCCGCTGACCGGAACGACGGCGTCCGCCGCGGCGGCCACGGCGATTGCCGCTGCGCCCCTGGCCACCCTTGGCAGCCGGCGTTTTGTCCGGTTGTTGCTCCTGCTGCTCCGGCTGTTCCTGTAGCTGTTGTGGCTGTTGTGGCTGGCGCTTATCCGTGGATGCTTCGGCGGCAGCGTCCTTCTTTTCTTTCGGCTCCGGGGCGCCGGTCGCTTGCGGTCGACGCTTCGGCGTGGATGCATCACGCTGTTGCTGGCCGCCTTCGCTGCGACGTGCGGACTGACCACCCCGGCGGCGGCTGCCGCCGGTGCGGTTGCGGGGGGCGCCGCGGCCACCGGTACCGCTATCGCGCGCTCGACGCGGCGGCTGCTCGGATTTTTCCGGTGTTTCGCTCACGATTTCAACGCCGCTGCCGAACAGACTGGTCCACATCCGCCGCAACAGCCCGGGCGCCTGTGCTGTCACGGCCGGCTCGCGCACGATAACCGGTGCCGGCGCGGCGGGTGCCAGCCGCTGGACCGCGGG
>JASFNS010000008.1:0-15082 GCA_050116915.1 Thiogranum sp.
TCAAGGATCTGGAGGCCATGGAGCAGGACGGTACTTTCGAAAAGATGAGCAAGAAGGAAGCGCTGATGCTGCGTCGCGAGAAAGACAAGCTCGATCGCAGCCTGGGTGGCATCAAGGATATGAATCGCCTGCCGGACGCCATGTTCATCGTTGATGTAGGTCACGAAAAAATCGCTGTCGCCGAGGCAAAAAAACTGGGTATCCCGGTGGTGGGCATTGTCGATTCGAACAATTCGCCCGACAACATCGACTACGTCATTCCGGGTAATGACGACTCGATTCGCGCCATCCAGTTGTACGTGCAGGGTGTCGCCGATGCGGTGGGCGAAGGCCGCACGGCCATGGCCCAGGTGGGCGGGACCAGTGAAGACGAGTTCGTCGAAGTCGCCGGCGGCGCCGGTGCAGCGGCCGAATAATCCGCCGCTCCTGACGAGACGCATTCAGAACGGATTTTCAAAGAGGTAAATGGCATGGCAATTACTGCAGCGCAGGTCAAAGAACTGCGCCAGCGCACCGGCTGCGGCATGATGGAGTGCAAGAAGGCTCTGGTGGAAGCCGACGGGAATATGGATACGGCAGCCGAAGAGCTGCGCAAGTCGGGCCTGGCGAAAGCTGACAAGAAAGCCGGTCGCGTGGCGGCCGAGGGCATGATCGTGGTGGAGGTCAGCGGCGACCGCAAGACAGGGGTGGTCGTGGAAGTCAATTCCGAAACCGATTTCGTGGCCAAGAAAGACGAGTTTCAGGATTTCGCCCGCGCCGTCGCGGCGCGTATCATGAAGGACCAGCCGGCTGACCTCGAGGCCCTGGTGGTCCTGCCACTGAAGGACGGCGGCGAAACTGTCGAAGAGGCCCGTCGGGGCCTGGTCGCCAGCATTGGCGAAAATATCACCGTGCGGCGTTTCTACTTGCGCCAGGCCACGAGCGGTTCCGTTTCAAGCTATCTGCACGGTAACCGTATCGGCGTCCTGGTGGAGATAGCCGGCGGCGACGACGACCTGGCCAGGGATGTCGCCATGCACATCGCCGCCAGCAAGCCCGTGTGCATTGACGAATCCGGCGTTCCGCAGGAAATGCTCGACAAGGAAAAGGAAATTTTCTCGGCGCAGGCCGAGGCCAGTGGCAAACCGGCGGATATCATCGAAAAGATGGTTGGCGGCCGTATCCGCAAGTTTCTTGGGGAAATTACCCTGATGGGACAACCGTTCGTCAAGGATCCTGATCAGACTGTGGGCAAGCTGTTAAAGGCCGCGGGTGCCACGGTTGCCGGGTTCGACCGCCTGGAACTGGGTGAGGGGGTCGAGAAAAAGACCGAAAACTTTGCCGAAGAGGTCATGGCGCAGGTTCAGGGCAACTGATCCGGTGCCTAACCGACCGGGAGGACGCGCAGGCTGCTTCCCGGTATGATTCATGGGGTCGCGCTGCGGCCCCATTTTGCGACTGGACGAAGACGAAATCATGCAACAAAGCCAATTTGCCTACCGCCGGATCCTGCTGAAACTGAGTGGTGAAGCCCTGATGGGGGAAGGGGACTATGGTATTGAACCCGCCACCATCAAGCGTACCGCCGAGGAGATCCATGAGTTGTCCGAAGCCGGGGTGGAAATGGGCCTGGTGCTTGGCGGCGGTAACATCTTTCGCGGCGCCGGTCTGGCGCAGGCGGGTATGGACCGGGTGACCGGTGACCACATGGGCATGCTGGCCACGGTAATCAACTCGCTGGCCATGCAGGATGCCCTGGAGAAGCTCGGCAGTCGTTGCCGGGTGATGTCGGCGCTGAAAATCAACCAGGTGTGCGAGGATTACATCCGCCGGCGGGCGGTCCGCCACCTGGAAAAGGGACGCGTGGCGATCTTCGCGGCGGGCACGGGCAATCCCTTCTTTACCACCGATTCGGCGGCGAGTCTCCGCGCCATCGAGATCGGCGCGGACATCATGCTCAAGGCGACCAAGGTCGACGGCATATACAGTGAGGATCCGGTGAAAAACCCCAAGGCCGAACGCTACAAGAAGCTGAGTTACGACGACGCCATTGCCCGCAAACTGGGCGTCATGGACGCCACCGCGCTGGTGCTGTGCCGGGACCAGGGGATGCCTGTCAGGGTGTTTGATTTGCATACCCCCGGCAACCTGCGACGGGTGGTTGCCGGAGACGATGTCGGTACTCTGGTGGAGTGACTGGAAATGATAGACGAAATTATCGCAGACGCCCGCACGCGCATGGGCAAAAGCATAGAGGCTTTCAAGGCCGAACTCAGTAAGATCCGCACCGGCCGTGCACATCCGAGCCTGCTGGATCACATAAAGGTGGACTATTACGGCTCAGAGGTGCCGCTGGCACAGGCGGCCAACGTTACCGTCGAGGACTCGCGCACCCTGCTGGTTTCACCCTGGGAAAAGTCAATGGTGCAGGCCATCGAAAAAGCCATCATCACCTCCGATCTCGGTCTCAACCCGAACACCGCGGGGACGGCCATCCGCATTCCCATGCCGCAATTGACCGAGGAGCGCCGCAAGGACATGGTGCGCATTGTGCGTGCAGAAGCCGAGAGCGCCCGGGTCGCGATCCGCAACATCCGCCGCGATGCCAACAACGACTTCAAGGATCTGCTGAAGGAAAAGGAGATCTCCGAAGACGATGAGCGCCGTGCCCAGGAGGAGATCCAGAAGCTCACCGACCGCTTCGTTCAGGACGCTGACAAGCTGCTGGCCGGGAAAGAAACGGAGTTGATGGAGATCTAAACAGCGGCATGCCTCAGGAACCGGTTCAACCAGCGCAGCCCGGCACTCGGCAGTTGCCGCGGCATGTCGCCATCATCATGGACGGCAACGGGCGCTGGGCCAAGAGCAGAAGCCTGCCACGTCCCATGGGTCACCGCGAGGGTGTCAAGGCCGTTCGGCGGGTAGTGGAGGCCTGTCGCCAGCGGGGCATCGAAGCGCTGACGCTGTTTGCCTTCTCCAGTGAAAACTGGCGACGTCCCAAGACCGAAGTCAGCCTGCTGATGGACCTGTTCGTGCACACCATAAAAAGAGAAGTCGAGCACCTGCACCGCAACGGGGTACGCATGCGCTTTATCGGCGATCGCAGCGCCTTCCAACCCCACATGCGCGCGCTGATGGAATCCGCCGAGCGGCAGACGGCCGACAACAAACAGCTGAGCCTTGTGATCGCCGTCAACTACGGCGGTCGCTGGGACATCGCAGAGGCGGCAAAGCGTCTGGCAGCCAAAGCGGTGGCCGGGGACCTTCGCGTCGAGGATATAGACAGCGACAGGCTGGGGCAGGAGTTGTCTATTGCCGACTTGCCCGAGCCCGACCTGTTTATCCGCACCGGCGGCGAACAACGCATCAGCAACTATCTGCTCTGGCAGCTGGCCTATACGGAACTGTATTTCACCGAGCTGTTGTGGCCCGATTTCGATGCCGCCGCGCTCGACGAGGCGCTGCAATCGTTTGCCGGGCGCCAGCGGCGTTTCGGCCGTACGGGTGACCAGATTGAGCAATCCAGACGTGCTTAGCAAGCGGCTGTTCAGTGCGCTGATCATGGTGCCGCTGGTGGCCCTGTCGGTGCTGTATCTCGCGCCCTCGGGGTTCGCGATGCTGGTGATGCTGGTGATGCTGGCCGCGGCGTGGGAATGGAGCGCGCTCGTTCCTTTGTATACTGTGCCTGCGCGTGTGAGTTATCTGCTGGTGCTGGTCGCAGCGACCGCCATTGCCTGGTATTTCGCCCGCTCCGAGGTTTTCGTCAACAGCCTCTTGTGGGTGACGATGGCCTGGTGGCTGTTCGTACTTTTCTGGATCACCCGCCCGGCACTGGGCAGTGAGATCACCAGCCTGCATACCACGGCCAAGTCGGTACTCGGACTCGCCCTGCTGGTCTGCGCCTGGCTGGCACTGGTGGTGCTCCACAGTCGCCCTGACCAGGGGTCGCACTGGGTGTTGTACGTTCTGGTGCTGGTCTGGATCGCCGACAGCGGCGCCTTTTTCGTGGGTAAGGCCTTCGGCCGCAACAAACTGGCGCCGCTGGTCAGTCCCGGCAAGACCTGGGAGGGGGTACTGGGCGCGCTGGGCGCCAGCGCGCTGTTTGCCTTCGGCTATGCGCATTTTCTCGATTTGCAGCCACCGCTGTTCAGCAGCTTTATCCTGGTAAGCCTCGTTACCGTGATGTTTTCGATCGCAGGCGATCTGTTGGAAAGCCTGCTCAAACGCCAGCGGGGCGTGAAGGATTCGGGCAGGCTGATTCCGGGTCATGGCGGCATACTGGACCGTATCGACAGCCTGCTGGCTGCGGCCCCCGTGTTCGTATTCGGCATGCGATGGATCGGGCTGTGAGCACGGCGCGGGCTATCACGATACTGGGGGCCACCGGTTCTATCGGAACCAGTACCCTCGACGTTGTCCGGCGCAACAGCGATCGTTACCGCGTGGTTGCCCTGACCGCTCACCGCGACGTCGATCGCCTGGCTCAGCTCTGCTGCGAGCACCGACCGGACTATGCGGTCATGGCCGACCCGGACGCAGCGGCCCGCCTGGAGGAACGCCTGCGCCGGGATGCCCCCGATACCCGGGTGCTGGGCGGGGTCGAGGCGCTCTGCGAAGTGGCCGCCATGCCGGAGGTCGACACGGTGATGGCCGCCATTGTCGGGGCGGCGGGGCTGTTGCCGACACTGGAGGCCGCGCACGCCGGCAAGCGTATCCTGCTCGCGAACAAGGAGGCGCTGGTGATGGCCGGGGCGCTGTTCATCCAGCAGGTGCAGCGCGGCGGCGCGACGCTGCTGCCGGTGGACAGCGAGCACAATGCACTGTTCCAGGCAATGCCCGCGGCCTATGTGCCGGGCTGCGGCCGCCCGGAAGGGGTCACAAGGGTTATGTTGACCGCTTCCGGCGGCCCGTTCCGAACCACCCCGCTCGGCGAGCTGTCCAATGTCTCGCCGGAACAGGCCTGCGCCCACCCCAACTGGACGATGGGACGCAAGATTTCCGTGGATTCTGCCACCATGATGAACAAGGGGCTGGAGGTTATCGAGGCTTGCTGGTTATACGCCATGCCCGCGCACGACGTGCAGGTCATTGTCCATCCGCAGAGCGTGGTGCACTCCATGGTGCAGTACCAGGATGGCTCGGTGCTGGCGCAGCTGGGAAAACCGGACATGCGCACGCCGATTGCGCACTGCCTCGCGTGGCCCGAGCGTATCGATGCCGGCGTCGGGGCGCTGGACATATTCGCTGTGGGACGCCTGGATTTTGAGCCGCCGGATCTGCAGCGCTTTCCCTGCCTTCGGCTCGCCCAGGATGCCTGGCGACAGGGCGGTACGGCTTCGGCGATTCTGAACGCCGCCAACGAAGTGGCGGTACAGGCTTTTCTTGACGGCGAACTGGGCTACAGCGGTATCCCGGGGATCATCGAGACGACGCTGGAAAAGCTGACACCGGGGGATGCGGACTCAATCCAGCACATCCTGGACGACGATGCTCGTGCGCGTGACTGCGCCGCGGCGCTGGTGGCGGGGCAACCCGGACGCCGGATGTATTCATGAGCGGGTTTGGCGGCTCATTGCTGGCTTTCCTCGTCGCCATCAGCGTGTTGGTGGCGGTCCACGAGTTCGGTCACTTCTGGGTGGCGCGTCGGCTGGGCATCAAGGTGCTGCGCTTTTCCATCGGTTTCGGCAAGCCGGTCTGGCTGCGCCGTTTCGGGGCCGACCGCACGGAGTTCGCGGTAGCGGCGCTGCCGCTGGGCGGTTACGTGAAAATGCTCGACGAGCGCGAAGCAACGGTTGCTCCCGAGGAGGCCGAGCGTGCGTTCAACCGCCAGACCCTGCAAACCCGCTCCGCGGTGATCCTGGCCGGGCCGCTGTTCAACTTTCTGTTTGCCATCGTCGCTTACTGGCTGATGTTCGTCACCGGCATCCCCGGCCTCAAGCCGATCGTCGGCGAGGTAACGCCGCACACGACCGCCGCCAGCGCCGGTTTTACCGCCAATGACGAGTTGCTGAGCGTCGCCGGCACGCCGACTCCGACCTGGGATGCCGCGACGCTGGAACTGCTGGATGCGGCGCTGGCTGCCGCAAAGGTGGACGTCGTTGTGCGCCAGCCGGACGGACAGCAGCGGGTATTGAATATCGACTTCTCGCGCGTGGATAACGCCCTGGAGAAGGGCGGATTGCTGCACAATCTGGGCATGTCGGTATGGCACCCGCGCGTGCCTGCTATCATCGATCGCCTGGTAGAGGGAGGGGCCGCGCAGCTGGCCGGTCTGCAGCCGGGCGACCGGGTGGTAGCCGTGGACGGTCAGCCGATACCTGACTGGAACGCCTGGGTTGATTATGTTCGCGCCCACCCGGGCAGGCAACTATCCGTGGAACTCGAGCGTGCGGGTGACCGGATCAGCGTACCGTTGACGCCACGGGAAGTCGAACAGGACGGTGAAACCATCGGTCAGATCGGCGCCTACGTGCGTGCCCCGGATGAGCAGATCGTGCCACGCGCGGAAGTGCGCTATGGCCCGGTCCGGTCCGTTGGCAAGGCGTTCGAAAAGACCTGGGAAATGACCACGCTCACGGTGCGCACCCTGTGGGGTATGCTCTCGGGCAAGGCCTCGGTGGAGAACATAAGCGGGCCGATCAGCATAGCCCAGTACGCCGGGTACTCCGCGCGCATCGGGCTGGCGAGCTTCCTCAAGTTTCTTGCCATTGTCAGCATCAGCCTGGGCGTGCTCAACCTGTTGCCCATACCGGTTCTGGATGGTGGCCATTTGCTGTATAACCTCATCGAATGGTTGCGGGGGAAACCCCTGTCCGAGCCGGCACAGCAGCTCGGACAACAGGTCGGCATTCTGCTGTTGCTGGCCCTTATGAGCATCGCGTTCTATAACGATCTAACCCGTTTGTTCGGAGCCTGAGTATCTTGGAAGTGTCATTGCGTGCCGTCATCCTTGTACTGCTTTGCGCCGCTGCGCTGCTATCGCAACCAGCCCGGGCATTCGATGCCTTCAAGGTGAGCGATATCCGTGTCGAGGGACTGCAGAGGATTTCCCCCGGTACCGTGTTCAATTTCCTTCCGGTACAGGTAGGCGATCAATTCACCCCATACGAATCGGAACGCACCATACGGGCGTTGTTCAAGTCGGGCTACTTCAAGAACGTACGGCTGGAACGCGATGGGGACGTGCTGGTCGTGGTGGTAACCGAACGGCCGGCTATCGCCGATATCAAGATCCAGGGCAACGAAGACCTGGAAACCGAACCGCTGCTGGACTCTCTCAAGGACGTTGGTCTGGCCAAGGGGCGGGTTTTTGACCGGTCGCTGCTCGACAAGGTTCAGCTCGAACTGGAACGCCAGTATTACAGCCGCGGCAAGTACGGTGTAAAAATCGAAACCACGGTAACGCCACTGGAACGCAACCGCGTGGATATCCTCATCGATGTTTCCGAAGGGTCGGTGGCCAAGATCAGACAGATCAATATCGTCGGCAACACTGTATTCGATGACGAAACACTATTGTCGAAGTTCAACCAGAGTACGCCGAACTGGCTGTCTTTTTACACAAAGGACGATCAGTACTCCAAGCAGGAGCTGGCGGCCGATCTGGAGACCCTGCGCTCCTACTACCAGGATCGCGGCTATATCAAATTCAATATCGATTCCACCCAGGTGTCGATCACACCGGATAAAAAAGATATCTACATCACGATCAATGTCACCGAGGGCGAGCAGTACAAACTGCGCGAAGTCCGCCTTTCCGGCGAACTGGTGGTGCCCCCGGAGAAGCTCTACCCCGCTTTCCAGGTCAATGCCGGCGACGTGTTTTCCCGCAAGCGCGTCACCGATACGGTCACCCGCATTTCCGGTATCCTGGGCAACGAGGGCTACGCTTTCGCCAACGTCAACACCGTGCCCGACGTGAATGAGAAAACCCGCGAGGTTGACCTGACGTTTTTTGTCGATCCTGGCAAGCGGGTCTATGTGCGCCGCATTAACTTTGCCGGCAACAGCAAGACACGCGACGAGGTTCTGCGCCAGGAACTGCGCCAGATGGAAGGCGGCTGGTTCTCGGCGGACAAGGTCGAGCGTTCGCGCACCCGCCTGCAGCGACTGGGTTTCTTCGAGAAGGTCAACGTCGAGACGCCTGCGGTGCCCGGGTCCACCGACCAGGTCGACGTGGACTACTCCGTTACCGAGCAGCCCTCCGGTAGTATCTCCGTGGGGGTGGGCTTCTCCCAGACCTCGGGCATTATTCTCAATGGCAGCATCACCCAGGATAATTTCCTCGGCACCGGCCGGCGGGTGAGCGCCTCGGTGAATAACAGCGACGTGACCACTGTTTACAGCTTTTCCTATAACAATCCCTACTACACGGTCGACGGAATCAGTCGCGGTTTCGGGGCGTTCTACCGCAGCACCAACGCCGACCAGGCGAATATCTCCAATTACTCGACCGATACCTATGGCGCCAACATCAACTACGGCTTCCCCATCAGCGAATTCAATTCGGTCCACTTCAGCGTCCTCGCCGACAGCGTGACACTGAAAGGTACGGATTACTCGTCAAGCGAAGTCACCGATTTCATTGACGAGTACGGAGACAGCTTCAAGAGTCTGACGCTGTCCACGAGTTTTGCCCACGATACCCGCAACCGCCGCATCTTCCCCAGCGAGGGCGGTCTGCGCCAGATCAGCGCCGAAACCAAGGTGCCCGGTTCCCAGCTCGAGTTCTACAAAGTGAACCTCGCACTGGAACAGTTCGTGCCGCTTACGAAGCTGTTTGTTCTTCAGGCGAAAATGGATGTCGGCTACGGGGACGGTTATGGTGACTTCAGCCAGTTGCCGTTTTTCGAGAACTTTTTTGCCGGTGGCGTGCGCTCGGTGCGCGGTTACGAAGACAACTCGCTGGGTCCCAGGGACAGCCAGAACGACGCTATTGGCGGCAGTTTCAAGACCACTGCAACCGGCCAGATCGTGTTTCCGCCGCCGTTCCTTACCGATAACAACGCGGTCCGGTTGAGCCTGTTCTACGATGTCGGTAATGTATTTCCCGGAGCGGAGGACTGGTCGGCGAGTGACCTGCGCATGTCTGTGGGCCTTGGGGCCACCTGGCTGTCTCCGGTAGGTCCGCTGGCCGTCAGTATCGCCCAGCCGTTCAATGACCAGTCGGGAGACAAGATCCAGCAATTTCAGTTCACCCTGGGCGCCGGGTTCTGAGTCCTTCGGAAATCGACCGGTACGTCCTTTTATTGTTTGAGGAGAAGCATTTTGGAAAAGATACAGAAACTGCTCATCAGCCTGGCCGCCGTGGCGGCATTCTCAGCACCGGCGCTGGCCGAGACCAAGGTTGGCGTTGTCGACACCGTGCGTCTGATGGAAGAAGCGCCGCAGGCAAAGGCCGCGCAGGCGAATATCGAGACCGAGTTTGCACCCCGGGAACAGGAACTGGTGTCCCTGCAGAAAAAGATCCGTGAACTGGAAGACAAGGCCGCGCGTGACGGTGCGGTGATGAGCGAAAAGGAAAGCAGCAAGCTGGAACGTGACATCCTCTCCAAGCGGCGTGAATTGAAACGCACCCAGGACGAGTTCCGGGACGACCTCAATATCCGCAAGAATGAAGTCCTGTCGAAACTGCAGCGCCAGATGTATGAAGCGACCGTTGGGCTTGCCAAGGAAAAGGGCTATGACGTGATTCTGGGCCAGGGCGTGGTCTATTCCAGCAAGAGTGTCAACATCACTGACGAGGTGCTGGAGAAACTCAAGGCCCAGGCGAAGTCGGGCAAGTAACCGCGCCCACTCACCATGGCGATGACACTCGCGCGGCTGGCACAACAGCTGGGCGCTGAACTCAGGGGCGACGGGAGCCTGACGGTCACCGGTGTTGCGCCACTCAACGAAGCCCGTGCGGGGGAGATCAGCTTTCTCGCCAACCTGAAATACCGGCGCTGGCTTGCCGGTACGCGGGCCTCTGCGGTTATCCTCGCGGAGGCGGAAGCCGCTAATGCCGCTACGGCGGTGCTGGTCAGTGACAACCCGTACGCCACCTACGCGCGGGCGGTGAGGTTGCTTTACCCGGCGCCAGAATCCAGGCACGGCGTGCATCCGGCGGCCATCATTGCGCCTGGCGCAGGTGTCGACCCGGCCGCCTGGGTCGATGCCGGCTGTGTCATCGAAACCGGCGCACGCATCGCGGCCGGCGCCCAGTTGGGGCCCGGCTGCATTATCGGCGCGGATGTCAGCATCGGGGAAGACAGCCGGTTGATCGCGCGGGTTACAGTGATTGCCGCTGCGCAAATCGGGAAACGCTCCATTCTGCATCCGGGTGTCGTTATCGGCAGTGACGGTTTCGGCATGGCGAATGTCGACGATCACTGGGAGAAGGTGCCGCAGATCGGAACCGTGCGCATCGGTAACGACGTCGAGATCGGTGCAAACACCACCGTCGACCGGGGCGCGCTGGGGGCGACCGTCATCGAGTCGGGTGTAAAAATCGATAATCAGGTTCAGGTCGCGCATAATGTCTTCATCGGCGCACACTCGGCGATAGCGGGGTGTGTCGGTATTTCCGGGAGCACGCGCATCGGTCGACACTGTACTCTGGCAGGGGGTGTCGGCGTGGTCGGTCACCTCGAGATCGCCGACCACGTGCACATTACCGGCATGTCCATGGTCATGCATTCGATCTCAAGGGCCGGAAGCTATTCCGCGGGTACGCCACTGATGGAAAATCGCCAGTGGCGCCGCAATGCTGTGCGGATCAAGCAGCTGGACAGTCTGGTGCGACGAATAAATAAAATTGAAAAAGACAAGTAAAATAATAATATATGAACCTTTTCAAGAATCGGGATTAATTGAAAGAATATGGACGTAAACGCAATAAAAAAGCTGTTGCCGCACCGCTATCCGTTCCTGCTGGTTGACCGGGTACTGGACTTCGAGCCCGGTGTGTCGCTGCAGGCGATCAAGAACGTGACCTTCAACGAACCGTTCTTTCAGGGGCATTTCCCGGAAAAACCGGTGATGCCCGGCGTCCTGATTCTGGAAGCCCTGGCGCAGGCGACCGGTTTACTGGCGTTCAATACCGAAAACCGGGGCGCAGAGCGCGATACCCTGTACTATCTGGTCGGCATCGATAACGCACGTTTCAAGCAGCCGGTGGTGCCCGGCGACCAGTTGCACCTGTCGGTCACCGTGACCAAGCAGAAACGCGGCATCTGGGTGTTCGACAGCCAGGCGACGGTCGACGGAAAGACTGCGGCGAGCGCGGTGATCATGTGCACCGAGCGCAAGATCGACAGCTGATACGGCGTGCCGTATCGCGCCATGACTGAGCTGTTGTCCGCATCGCTGATTCATCCCACCGCCGTGGTGGACCCCGGCGCGCGCATTGCTGCGGATGTCATTGTCGGGCCTTATTGCGTGATCGGTGCGCACGTCGAGATCGAGAGCCACTGCCATATCGGCGCCCATGTCGTTATCGACGGCATCACCCGCATCGGCGCCGGCAACCGCATCTTTCCCTTTGCCTCGCTGGGCCAGGATCCCCAGGACAAGAAATACGCCGGCGAGGCTACCCAGCTGGAAATAGGGCGGGGCAATACCATTCGCGAATACGTCACCATCAACCGCGGCACCGTGCAGGACCACGGTGTCACGCGTATCGGGGATGACAACTGGATCATGGCCTATGTGCATATCGCGCATGACTGTCACATCGGCAGCCATGCGGTACTGGCCAACAACGCGACGCTCGCCGGTCACGTCCACCTGGGCGATTACGTCACACTGGGTGGCGCGACGCTGGTTCACCAGTTCTGTCACATCGGCGAACACGCCTTCACCGCCTTTGGTGCGAGGGTTAACAAGAATGTGCCGCCTTTTGTCACCGTCTCCGAAGGCCGGGCCAGGCCGCGGGGACTTAACAGCGAAGGGCTGAAACGGCGCGGCTTCGACGACCAGCGTATCCGTCTGCTTAAAGATGCCTACCGGCTGGTGTACCGGTCCGAACTGCCGCTGGAACAGGCTATCGAGCGGCTTGGCGAACTCGCCGCGACGAGCGAGGACGTGCGACGCCTGCGTGATTTTCTGCGCAACTGCACCCGCAGTATCGTGCGTTAAACGATGGGCAAGGCGCCGTGCATCGGACTGGTAGCGGGGGAGCTCTCCGGCGACCAGCTCGGCGCCGCCCTCATCCGGCGCATTCGCGAAAGCCGTCCTGACGTGCGCTTCGCGGGTATCGCCGGTCCGCAGATGCGCGCCGCCGGTTGCACGGCGCTCGCGCGTGCCGAGGACTTGTCGGTGATGGGCCTGGCCGAGGTGCTCGTCCACCTGCCGCGGCTGCTGCGTCTGCGCCGCCGCGTATTGCGCTATTTTCTCGAACAACCCCCGCAGGTGTTCGTGGGGATCGATGCCCCGGATTTCAACCTCGGTCTGGAAAGACGACTCAAAGCCCGGGGTATCCCGACCCTGCACTGGGTCAGTCCCGCGGTGTGGGCCTGGCGCCGGTACCGCCTGAAAAAGATACGCAACAGCGTCGACTGTATGCTTACCCTGTTTCCCTTCGAGACAGGCTTTTACCGCCGGCACGGCGTGAAGGCACAGTTCGTCGGCCACCCGCTGGCCGACGAAATCCCGCAAGACTGCGGGCGCGAAGCCGCGCGCGAGGCGCTGGATATCGACTTGGACAGACCCTGCGTGGCCTTGCTTCCGGGCAGCCGCAGGAGCGAGATCGAACGTCTCCTGCCGCGCTTCCTGGAGGCGGCCGCCGACTGCAGGCGCGCCGTACCCGCGTTGCGCTTTGTCCTGGCGGTGGCATCGGGCGGCCTTATGGACCTGTGCCGCGATATTCTGCAACGCGGGCGATGGCAACACCTCGATATCATCGTGCTGGAGGGCCAGGCCCGCGCAGCCATGTGCGCCGCCGATGCAGTGCTGTTGGCATCAGGCACCGCAGCACTCGAGTGTCTGCTGCTCAAACGCCCGATGGTGGTTGCCTACAGGTTGCACCCGCTGAGCCACCTGCTGGTGCGCCGCCTGCTGCGTGTGCCGTACGTGTCTCTGCCGAACAACCTGTTGAACCGGGCACAGGTACCGGAACTCCTGCAGTCGCAAGCGACGCCCTCGCGCCTCGCCGGCGCCCTGCTGGAACTGCTGCGGGAGCCCGACAAGGCGGCCCGGCAGGTTGCGCCATTCGCGGCACTGCACGACGAACTCCGGCGCGACGCGGCGCTGCAGGTCGCCGCCGCTGTACTGGAGCGGCTTTCCGCAGAATAATGCAAGCCAATGAGGGCTGTAACGATGCAAACAAGCAGTTTTGATGTGGGTCGCCTGCCGGCCTGTCTGGCGGGTGTCGATGAAGTTGGACGGGGCCCGCTGGCAGGTCCGGTGGTGGCCGCCGCAGTGATACTCGATCCGGCGCGCCCCATCGAGGGCCTGAAGGACTCCAAGCAGCTCAGCGAAAAACGCCGCGAGAGTCTGGCGGCCGAGATCCGCGAAAAAGCGCTGGCCTGGGCGTTGGGACATGCTGAGGTAGAGGAGATCGACCGCCTGAATATTCTCCAGGCCACGCTGCTGGCGATGCAGCGCGCCGTTGCCGGACTCTGCCTGGTGCCCGAGCTGGTGCTGGTGGACGGCAACCGCTGTCCCCGACTGGACCGCCCGGTGCAGGCGGTGGTCAAGGGCGATTCGCTGGTGCCGGCGATCAGCGCTGCGTCGATTATCGCCAAAGTCAGCCGTGACCATGAAATGAGCCGGCTTGATGCGGTGTATCCCGGCTACGGCCTGGCGAAACACAAAGGCTACCCAAGCCGAATGCACCTGGACGCGCTGCAGGCACTCGGCGTTACGCCGATCCACCGCCGTTCCTATGCGCCGGTCAGACGTATGCTCGAAGGCCCTGGTGGAGGTGCCGGCTGAGCCGCGCGAGCCAGTTGTGGAACTTTGCGCGCGCGCGGCCGACGGCCGGCGAGTGGTCGGCGCGTCACCTGCCCTCGGCCGGCGATGACAGTTTCCACTACAACGCCGACTCAATCAGCGCTTACCTGGACGCCGCCCGGCGGCGGGTCGAACAGAGTCGCACGGATCTCGGCGGCAGCCAGGACAGCTGGGTCATCGAGGGCAACAGCCCGTTCTTTCTGGAGCCCGCAAATGCGCATGGCCCGTCCCGCGGGATACTCATGGCGCACGGTCTGACCGATTCGCCATTTGCGCTGCGTGATATGGCGCGCTTCTTCCAGCGCCAGGGCTTTCACGTCCTGGGGATGCTGCTGCCGGGGCACGGGACCCGCCCCGGTGATCTGCTACAGGTTCGCTGGCAGGACTGGGTGCGGGCCCACCAGCACTTGCTCCGGTTGCTGCAGGCGCGTGTCGAACGCGTGTACGCCTTCGGGTTTTCCGCCGGCGCGACGCTGAGCATTTACCAGTCGCTGTTGAATCCCGCGATCAGCGGTCTGTTCCTGTTTTCGCCGGCCATCGGCGTTTCGGCCAGCGTCGGCCTGGCGCGACCGCTGTCGCGGCTCGGTCGGCGCTGGCGGCGGCTCGCCTGGTTCGATATCCAGCCCGATACAGACGTCTTCAAGTACGAGTCGCTGACCAACCGGGCGATCGGCGAGGTGTATGAGCTGATCCAGGCGGTAAGACACCTGGGCACTATCAGCGAGAGACGTGTGCCGTTGTTTGTCGCCGCCAGCGAGCGCGATGTGACACTGGATTCCACGGCGACCCTGCGCTGGTTCGGGCGTCAGTCCGGCGTGCGGCGCATGCTGTATTACACCACCGGGCAGCCGCGGGTTCCGGCCTTCGTAAAGTGCGTTCCCTCGCGATTTCCCCACCTGCGAATCCGGAGTTTCTCGCATACGTCGCTGACCCAGTCGCCTGCCAATCCCCACTATGGCGCACACGGAACGCAGCGTTTCTGCACCCACTATTACCGCTTTGACCGCTTGAAGTACCAGCGCTGCAAGGCCGGCGAGGAAGACTGCCTCGGCGAAATGTTCGACGAGTCGCCCGACTGCCAGGTCATCCGGCGGTTGACCTATAACCCGTTGTTCGAGGAGATGCTGGGCGAAATACGCGATTTTCTCGGGGCGGGCGTCGGCGTTGCGTG